>NZ_JABWRO010000094.1:0-24276 GCF_014268985.1 Pseudomonas sp. RW10S2
TTTTCCGGGGCCTTTTTTTTTCAACCTGAGGTTCAGGTGTTCGAAGGGCTGGGAGGTGTCCAGTCGGCAGCCGGGAAGAAGCGTTCGACCAGGTCGTCGTTCTTGAGCATGGCGGCGTACTCGTCGCGCTTGAATGGGTTGCCAGTGCGCAGGTCATAGACCGGATGCACTACGGGCGTTGTGCTCGGGATCTCCTTGAGCTTCACATTGACGAAGCGGAAGTCGTCACCCACCACCTCGCCGATGTCTTCGATCTCGAAACGGCACCCTGGCGGGAACAGGGTTTCCGCCTCTGTTTTTGTCCATGACAGGGGGGCTATGGGCACTCCGCTGTGGTATTGGCCCGCAGGGACTTCGAAGACCACTGATGTGTCGTCGAACGCACCCACGACGATGTCCGGCGAGGAGAGCTCATCGCTGGCGAAAGCACGTATCACGTAAGGATTCTCGGTAAAGGACGTCAGGTCCGAGTTGACCAGCACATCGCCTTTCTTGAGTCTCCCACTGCGAAAGTGCTCGCCCGAGGTGCCTCTCGATCCGTTGCCTCCGCGGTACAGAGCGACTGTGTTGCTCTTGGGCAGGGTTTCCAGCGAGTCCACCAGCTTGTCGACGAAGGTGTCCGAGTCGCAGAACGCGAACTCATGCACCCCACGGCGCAGATAGCTGTTGATCTGTGAGTCTTCATCCGTGTAGTTGCCGACGAGGCGGTTTACGTAATCTTCGTCTTCCTTGTAGGTGTAGGTAATACCTTCCTCGGTTTGCAGGTACTCGAAGTCATGCTCATCCATGCGCGCACTTTCGCCATCTTCCAGGCGGGCGATATCGGCATCGTCCAGCAATGCGCGATGACGGGCCTGGGCCTGGTTCGAGAGCAGTTCGCTTTGCGCCGCATCCTCTTTCATGTGGGTATCCCAGAAGCTCGAGCGTTCACTGCGCAGGCTGACCACGTTGTCAGCACCGGCCGCGGGTGGGGTGACGGTGTCAGGCGTTGTCACAGGCCTTGGCGTGGTTGCCTGGCCGTTGTCACCAGGGCTGCCACCACGCAACCCGCCACTGTCGACGCGTTTCCAGGTGCCATCGGCCTGGCGTGCCAATGGCTGGCGCCCGAAAAAGGCGAATGGATTGTCCGGGTCGATGATCGACCACTGTGCGGTGTGCGGATCGAATTGCACCTGGAACACCTGGGCGTCGATCTGTACGTAGGGGCGGCCATTGACCAGCGTGATGCCTTGCGCGTGTGCGCCACTGGCCGGTGTGCCACCTTCCAGCGAGATGGCGACGGCGTGCTTGTCGGGGGCAAGCTGGAATGCAGCGTTGTCCGCATGCTCCACCGGGGTCCAGTCCCCGAGCTTGTCCTGCCGGGCGTAACGTCCGGTGTCGATCAGTTCACCGCTTGCGTTACGCCTGGCTACCCGCGCCAATCCCTGTGCGGAAGGAGGCCCGAGCAGTACCGACTGGCCCTTCAGTTCGACGGGCGTGAGCTCACGCTCGGTGAGGCCGAGCACTGTCGCCTTCGTGTCTGCCCAGCGCCGTGGTTGGCTGGGCAGCCGCTCGGCATTGCGCAGCAGGCCACCAAAGCCTTTCATGCCGTGCGCCAGGTCGCCATAGGCGCCTGCGCCGTTGAGCAGCGAAGACAACAGGTAAAGGCTTGCGGTGCCGGCATCGCGGTTGATGAATGCGCTCAGTGCAGCGACATAGTCGCGCAGGGCAAGTGCGGCGCCCACTGCGAATGCAGCAGGCGGGAAGGGCAGCGTCACGATCTGGGTCACCGTTTCCAGTGTGTTCCAGACGATGCTCGCGATCATATCGGCGCGGCCCTTGGTGACATCGCGCACATCGACGATGCGTTGGCGCAGCCCGTCGTCATAGCACAGGATGCGCAGGTCGTCCGCGGGGGCTTCGGGTACGCTTGGTACCGGGCTCGGGCCGCCCTCGCGCAGGTCCTTGAACAGGAAGGCCAGCAGTTGCCCGGCTTGTCTGCGACTGCGGTCCTTGTAGTAGTCGGCCATGCCCGGGGTGTTGAGCGACTGGACGAAGCTGCTGAAGGGCCGGAAGTCGATGCCGTCTGCTGCCGCGGGCGTGTAGAGCAGCGTCTGCGAAGGGTGCCCTGCCGGCGATTTGAGCAGGTAGCAACCGTGGATGATTTCTTCGCGGTAGGGCGGAGTCTTGTCCATGATCCGGTACAGCTCGTTGAACAACCTGCCGATTGTCGGCTCGCTGGCCAGGAATTCGTTGTCGATACGCACCACCAATCGGTAGAACGCATGGCGCTGACGCTCGGTGTCGGCAGTCCGGTGCATGCTCTGGATGCTCGCCAGCACCCAGGTGTGCTGGTCGGCGTCCAGATGCCCTTGCAGGAGGCTGCGCAGCGCCGCCAGTTGCATCTGCAGTTGCACGATCAACACGCTCTGCCGACGGCGCCAGGCGTAGCCGGTGTGTCTGGGCGAGAGCAGGGTTTCCTCGATCAGTCTGACGTAGCGGTCGGATACCCACTGACCGCGTATGGAGCCGGTGACCGATTGTGGCGTCAGCGCCGACAGATCGACCCCGGGTGGGCCTTCGAAGGTCGCCGTGGTATCGGCTGTGGCCGTAAGCAGGCCCAGGCTGTCGTCATAGCCGTTGCGCAGCAATTGGGTGTAGGTCAAGGTCTCCCTGGGTGACTTGATGATCACGCGGTCCGGATCGACACGCTCGTCGTTGTTCCCGAGCAACTGCTTGAGCTTGTCCTGGGCCTGGGCATGGACATACGCCTCGAAGTCCGGCAGTTGCGCATGCCTGGCCTTGGCATACTGCTGCTCTGCAGCCTGGATCTGGTCCTCCAGGCGTGTCAGCTGGCCACGCTGGGAGGCACTGGCCGATTGTAACCAGGCGGGCTCGTGCGCGGCTGTGTTGGCCTCGGCAACCTCGATGCGGTTCTGGGTCAGGGCTTTGACCCCTTCCTGGCCCGTGAAGCGCACCAGCGTCATGAATTGCTCGTAGGGCTTTTGCGGGGTAGGGATCCGCTCGCGCTGCTTGCTGATATCCAGGTACCAGGTGTTCCAGGCCTGCGTGTCGGTGCTGGTGGGTTGTTGCTGTGTTTGCGGGAGTGGCTTGTCGGCGATCTGACTGATCAGGGCGGCGAACGAGGTGCGCTGCTGGGCTATCACGTTCTGCAGCAGGTAGGCCTGGGAGTCCGCCTCAGCGAACCAGCCCACCACCTCGACGAGCAACTGCCGTTCGCTGTCGAAACCCTGCACCGGCTTGTGCGGATGATGCGGGCAGCACAGCAGCAGACGCTGCAGGCCGCCCTCGGCGTCTTCCTGGCGCACCAGCAGCGCGTCGCTCAGCAGGTACTGGTCGGCCAGGAGCAGGTTGGCACTGGACAACCTGTCATAGCCCGTGCCGCTTCCTGCGACGAAGGTTGCCAGCGTCTGCTGGTCTTCGGGCGTGATCTGGCCCTGCAGGCGTGCGCACCAGGCCTGGGCCGCGATCTGCTGCAAGAGCGCGGTGTTCATCAGCGACCGGTTGGTGTCCTGCTTGTGTGCGGCTATCTGAGCGGGGGCGAACTTGCCGTGCAGCGCCAGTGTTTCGATCAGCTTGCAGACATAGGCAGGCGTGAGTGTGGCGTACGCGTCAGGCAGTGGCCGGTCTTGTTGTTCGAAGCGTGTGGCGGCGATGAATTCCGAGGCCGGCTGGTCGTCGCCATCGTGCAGCCCCTGCAAAGCCAGGTGCACAAGGCTGCGCCGGATTTCATAGGGGGTGGCGGTTTCGGGCAGCGTGCGCTTGGTCACCAGCATGATCTGCTCGGGGTCCAGATCCAGGCCCAGGTCGTTGGCGATACTGCTGCGCAGATGAGTCGCGGCGAAGCTTTCGATGCTGTCGCAGCCGCCCAGCGCACTGAGCATGGCGGCACGAGCGTGGTCGTATTCCTGGAGTGCCTTCAGGCATTGATTGGCCTGGTCCTCTGGCGCGTATCGCAGCCAGTGGGGTGCTTTGGGCGGTGTCTTGAGCGCCTCGTCGAGGGTGGCGTCGAGAGCGCTGCTCGGTCCGAGAGCAAGCGGCAGGCGCAGCGCATCCTCGACGCGTCCGGAGCGGGATTCACCAGGCACCGGCTCGACCCGCAAGGCGTACTTGATATCGTGCAGCTGCAGGCTGCGCAGTTGTCGATGCAGCTCTGCAAAGGCCTTGCGCTGTACGGGTTTGATCACCCAGTGGCGCTGTTCGTAGGGGTGCACTGCCGATGCCTGGGTCATCGCGAGGCGCTGCGCGCGGGTCAGGGTATCGGTGATGCTGGCCCCGGCCACCGGCTGGTTCACCAGCGCCGTCAGCGCGGCAAGCGCCAGGTCGCGCGTGGCGAAGGCGGCCCATTGGCGGCCAGCGATCCACACGAGGGTCGGGCCGCTGTCCAGGCTGAACATCAGGCAGCCATGCAGTGTAGCTGTGCGGCCTGCCTCGAGCTTGAGGCTCAGGGTGCTGATGGCCAGGCCATTCTGATCAAGCGAAGCGGGCAGGCAGGTGGCGTAGGTCGGGTGAATCCTGCCGGCGGCGATCTGGATGTCGAGCAATTGGCGCAGCGTGGCCTCGATATCCTCGATGTGACACTGGCGCCTCGTCATCGAGGGTTTTTCGAGCGACTCCCAGTAAGCGTGCACGGCGCTCCTGATCGCCAGCTCGATGCTCGCAGCTTCTGCGTCTGTCAATGCCTGGTCCAGATTGGCCAGCCCCATGCTCTCAAGCGAGGGGGACTGTCCAAGGCGTTGATCGATGCGGGTGCGCAGGGTCGAAAGGGCTTGTTGCGTGGTGGATGAAAGGTCGAGCGTCATGACTTCCTCGCTGGCCGTGCTTGCTGTACGGCGTTGTGATGGGGGCATCACTAGAGCCGGTCAGGGGCCGGGCGAGGTGGTAGTTAATGCGTGCACGGATGCTGCGACGAAGATGAACAAACTGTGAACTGCATGCCATCGCGGGTTTTTTTGTGCCAATTCACGGCAGGTGGCGCTATGGTTAACCGATGGACGTGTTTGGAAGCCGCGATGGACTGCGTGTCAGGATTATTCAGGAGTTGCCCATGAGCGCTGCAGACCCCCTCCCACCCCGCGTGCTGATCGCCGAGAGCGATCCCTGGGTACGCGACATGCTTCGCGAGATGCTGCTCAGCGTGCGCTGCGATGCCCGGTTGGAGGTCTGTGCCGATGGCTCCCAGGCCCTGACGGCGCTGTCGAGCAAGCCCGACCTGATCATCGCCGCCCGTGAGCTGTCCGGTGTCGATGGCCTCGATCTGCTGCGCAAGGTGCGCGCCAAGAGCGACAAGCCTGGCCTGCCGTTCATCCTCATGAGCGAACGCACTGACAGCGCCAGTGTGAAAGAAGCGCTGCCACTGCACCCCACCGCCTACCTGAGCAAACCGCTGGACCTGGACAACCTGCGCAAGCGCCTGGAAAACCTGTTGCTCGAAGTCGGCGAGCAGATTGCCTGCCCGGTGCCGCCCCTTGAGCCGGGGGCCAGCCTGCCGGCCTACCTCGAGCAGCGCCGGGCTACCGCCGATGGCGGCCCGCTGTTTGCCGATGTGCAACTGGCGATCAAGCGCGCGCTCAACCCCCAGGGCCTGAACCTGCGGGTGCTGGAAGAGGAAGTGCGCAGTGACCCGCAGATCACCGGTGTGCTCATCGCCGCAGCCAACAGTGCCGCCATGCATAGCGATGCGCCGGTGCAGACCCTGCTGCAGGCGCTGAACAAGTTGGGCAGCACCCAGAGCATGAACCTGATCCTGGGCCTGACGCTGAAGCGCAGCGCACGCCTGAGCGACCCGCTGCTGGCACAGCATGCCGCACGCTTCTGGAACATCTCGCTACACACCGCCGAATTCGCGCGTACTTTGGCGCGCATGCTCGAGCTGGACCAGGAGCGCTGCTACTGCGCGGGCCTGTTGCATTGCCTGGGGGACCTGGCGGTGCTGCGCACTCTGCAGGAGTGGCGTCTGGCCGGTGGCGCGCTGGACGAAGACCAGGTGCAGTTGTCGCTCAATGAGTTTGGCGCACCGTTCGGCTCGGCCCTGCGCACCCGCTGGCGCCTGCCGCTGGACCTGCGCGAGCTGATCGCTGCGATCTACCAGTTGGGCGGTGGCGTATATTCGCGAGAGATCCTGGCGATGAACCTGGCCGGCCAGTTGTCACGGGCGTTGCCGACCCAGGGCAACGAGAAGATCGCCAGCAGCAAGACTGCACGCCTGCTCAAGCTTGGCCTGCCTGAGCTCAATCGCCTGCGCGAGCCGCCCGCGCCGCCGGTGGTGGTCACAACGCCTGAGGTCGATGCAGCGAGCGTTGAAGCCGAGGTTGTGGAAGAGGTGCCTCAGGCCCCGGATACCGACGAAGGCAGCACCGCGGCCAAACCTTGAGCGCTGTCGGTCACCCGCGCACGATCTGGTTCTTGCCCTGGCGCTTGGCCTGGTACATCGCTGCGTCGGCGCGGGCGAACAGGTTTTCCAGGCCGGTATCCTGCTCGCTCAGTTCGGTCAGCCCCTGGCTTACGGTCACGCCGTAGGTCTGCTGGCCGTAGGTGAAGCTCAGGCGCTGGATCTCCCGCTGCAGGCGTTGGGCGATCTGTTCGGCGACCTGTGCCGTGCAGCCTGGGAACACCGCCGCGAATTCCTCGCCGCCAATACGCCCGAACAGATCGCCCCGGCGCAGCGCCGCCTTGCCGGTGTCGGCGATGCGCTGCAGCACCTGATCGCCCTCTGGATGCCCATAGCTGTCGTTGATGTGCTTGAAGTCGTCGATGTCCAGCAGCAGGAAGGCCATTGGCGTGCCGTCTTCGCGGGCGCGGTCGAACGCCTGCTGGGCACAGTCGAAGAAGTGTCGGCGGTTGCTGCTCTGGGTCAGGACGTCGGTGGTGGCAAGGCGTTGCAATTCGCCTTCGAGCTGTTTCTTCTCGGTGATGTCCTCGGCAATGCCGACGATGATCACCCGTTCGCCTTCGCGCTGCTGGTTGATGTAGCACTTGTCGCTGAGCCAGCGCACTTCGCCTGCGCCGTTGATGATGCGGTATTCGCGGTCCTCGACGGTGCCCTGGAGCAGTACCTGGGCCAGGCTGCGCTCGGCGTAGTCGAGGTCGTCGGGGTGGATTGCGTCGCGCCATTCGTTGTAGTCGGCCATCACCAGGCTGGCCGGGCGGCCAAAAATACGCTCGTAGGCGGGGCTGACGTAAAGCACCTGGCGGGTTTCCCAGTCGAAGGCCCAGAGCACGGCGTTGACGCTGTCGAGCAGGGAACTGTAGAGCTGCTCGCGCTCGCTCAGACGCGCCACTTCACCCTGCGCATGCAGCAGGGCGAGCAGGGTCTGGGCAGCTTCAGGGCGGGGTGGACCGGTCTGGATCGGAGGATGACGTTCTTTGGCCATGTGCACGGATCGGTTCTCGACGAATGTGCGTGCGGCCACGACCCGGCCCGCCACGCGGGCGATATGCCGATTTTGAGTCGAGCGGGGGGGTGAAGTTCCGGTCGGCATGCCCCTTGGGCGGGGCATGCCGATCAACGGCAGTCAGGCGCCGGTAGGACGCAGGGAGTAGGTCTTGAGCTGCGCGGCGAAGTCCCGCAGCGACTGGATACCACTGGCTTCGGCCTCGTGCACCCAGTCTTTCATGGCGGCCAGCATGTCGTGGCCGTTGGCGCTGGTGCGTGCCCAGATCTGCTGCAGCGCCAGGCGCTTCTCGTAGATGATCTTGAGCGTCTGGCTGTGCGTCAGCATCGATTCGATGCGTACGTGATGGCGATCCTGCAGCAGGCTGGTCTCGCGTGACAGCAGGCGCTTGGCGCGACGGAAGTGGTGGCGCACCGAGGTGTCGACCTTTTCCAGCTCCTGCTTGACCAGCGGGCCGATCACCAGCTTGCGGTACTGGGCCATGATCTGGAAGCGGTTGTTGAGGATCGCCATGGCGGTGTCCATGTCCAGCGAGGCCTTGCCTTCGACCCGATGGGCGATCGGCGCCACGCGCTGCACCTTGGCCAGGCGCAGCAGGCACAGCAGGCGAATCCACATCCAGCCCATGTCGAACTCCCAGCGGCGCACCGACAGCTTGGCCGAATTGGGGTAGGTGTGGTGGTTGTTGTGCAGCTCTTCGCCGCCGATGATGATGCCCCAGGGCACCAGGTTGGTGGCGGCGTCGCGGCATTCGAAGTTGCGATAGCCGACCGCATGGCCCAGGCCATTGACCACGCCGGCGGCCCAGAACGGAATCCACATCATCTGGATGGCCCAGATGGTGATGCCGATGGTGCCGAACAGCAGCAGGTCGAGCACGGCCATCAGGACGATGCCGCCCAGTTTGTAGCGCGAGTAGAGGTTGCGCTCGATCCAGTCATCCGGGCAGTTCTTGCCGTAGATGCGCAGGGTTTCCTCGTTGCGCGCCTCTTCCCGGTACAGCTCCGCGCCTTTGCGCAGGACCGTGCCCAAGCCCTTGTACACCGGGCTGTGCGGGTCGTCGGGGGTTTCGCACTTGGCGTGGTGCTTGCGGTGCACCGCAGTCCATTCGCGGGTGTTCTGCGCCGTGGTCAGCCACAGCCAGAAACGGAAGAAATGCTTGAGCCCGGCATTGAGCTCCAGGGAGCGGTGCGCCGAGTAGCGATGCAGGTAGATCGTGACGCTGACGATGGTCACATGGGTCATCAGCAGGGTGACCGCGACCAGTTGCCAGGCCGACAGGTCGAGCAGACCGTTGTACCACATAGTTGGAAAGACCCTCGGGAAAACAGGGGAAACAACGGGCGCATTATCCCTTGACGGTGAAATAAAACCAGTCGCGCTTGCGCCAGGATCGTCGCCACCGGTCACCTTGCCGTCGGCGAGGGCGTCGCCGAGGCAGGCTGGACGGGGCCAGGGAGGCGGGGACCGCGACTTATTTATGAGCCCGGATTTAAAGTCACGGCATGTTTCAACCTTTATACTGCGCCATTATCTTCCATGGACTGATGCACCCGACATGTCTGTTTCTGTTCGCGACGCCTTGCGCATGGCTGCGCTCTACGTTGTGTTGTCGTTCCTCTGGCTGGTGCTGTCGGAGTGGGTGTTGCGCGGCATGACCGACAACGACCTGGCGCTGACCGTCGGGCGGCAGATCAACGTGGTGGTCTGGGTGCTGCTCAGTGCCTTGCTGATCTTCGTGTCACGGGCGCGGCTGCTCAACTTCATCGGCGTCGGTGCGCGTCTGCGCAGCGAGGACCGCGAACGCCTGCGCATGGCGGCAGCGGTCTTCGACAGTACCCTGGAAGGTGTACTGGTGACCGATCGCAACGGCCTGATCGTGCATGTGAACCGGGCCTTCATGCGCATCACCGGTTACCACCAGGACGAAGTGCTGGGCCAGCGCCCGAGCAAGTTCAAGTCGGGCCGCCATGGCGCGCCCTTCTACCAGCAGATCTACGCGGCCCTGGCCGAAAAGGGCGAGTGGAGCGGAGAAATCTGGAATCGCCGCAAAAGCGGCGAGATCTATCCGCAATGGCAGACGATCTGCGCGATTCGCGATGACAGCGGCGAGCTGAGTCACTACGTCGCGGTGTTCAGCGACATCAGTGCGATCAAGAATTCCGAGGAAGAGCTGGCCTACCTCGCTCACCACGACCCCTTGACCGGCCTGCCCAACCGGCTGCTGTTCAACGACCGTGCCGAGCAGGCGCTGGCAGCGGCCCAGGCGAACAAGCGCGGCTGCGCCTTGCTGCTGCTCGACCTCGACCACTTCCAGAGCATCAACGACAGCCTGGGCCACACCATTGGCGACCAGTTGCTCAAGCTGGTGGGCGAGCGTTTGCGAGAGCAGTTGGGTAGCGGCGTGACCCTGGCGCGGCTGGGTGGCGACGAGTTCGCCGTACTGCTCGAAGGGTGCCAGCAGGTTGCGCAGGCGGCGACCACTGCCCAGGGCATCCTCGAGCGCCTGGGCCAGCCGTTCGCGTTCGAAGGGCAGCACCTGTTCATCGGTGCGAGCATCGGCATCAGCCTGTTCCCCAGCGACGCGCTGAGCGCCGAGCAACTGTTGCGCAATGCCGACTCGGCGCTGTTCAAGGCCAAGAGCAACGGTCGCGCCTGCTATGCGCTGTACACCGAAGAACTCACCGCCCACGCCCAGCATCGCGTCGAGACCGCCGGTGAGCTGCGCCGGGCCCTGGCCCAGGAAGAGCTGCGGGTGTTCTACCAGCCGGTGCACGACCTGTTCACCGGGAGCATGGTCGGGGTCGAGGCCCTAGTGCGCTGGCAGCATCCCGAGCGCGGCCTGGTGCCGCCGGGCGAGTTCATCCCGATTGCCGAACGCACCGGGTTGATCGTCGATATCGATGCCTGGGTGCTGCGCCAGGCCTGCCGGCAGATGGTGCAGTGGCAAGCCGAGGGGCGAGTGCTGGATTTCGTCGCGGTGAATCTGTCGAGTCGCCTGTTCGGCCAGCGCGCCCTGTATCGACAAGTGGCCGAGGTGCTGGACGAGACCGGCCTGGACCCGGCGCTGCTGGAGCTGGAAGTCACCGAAAGCGCGGTGATGGAAGACCCGGAGGTGGCACTGGAGCAGTTGCACCGTCTGCGTGAGCTGGGCTTGCGCCTGGCGATCGACGATTTCGGCACGGGCTATTCGTCGCTGTTGCGGCTCAAGCGCCTACCGGTGCAGAAGCTGAAGATCGACCAGGGCTTCGTCGCCGGATTGCCCCATGACGAAGATGACATCGCCATCGTGCGGGTGATCATCGCCCTGGCGCGCAGCATGGGGATGCAGGTGCATGCCGAGGGGATCGAGCAGGCCGAGCAGGCGCGACTGCTGCTGGAGCAGCAGTGCGACCTGGGGCAGGGCTACTGGTTCGGACGGCCCGTGGCGGCCGAGAACCTGCGCTGGTTGTAGGGGCGGGCCCGGCTTCCGGTCAGCGCTTGTTCAAGCCTTTGGCCAACCGGTCGCCACCCAGCTGGATCACCGCCACCAGGGCCACCAGCATGACGATCACCGTCAGCATGATCTGGCTGTCGAAGCGCTGGTACCCATAGCGGTAGGCGATGTCCCCGAGGCCACCGGCACCGATCGCACCGGCCATCGCCGAGGAGTTGATCATGGTCACCAGGGTTATGGTGAAGCCGCCGACGATCCCTGGCAGCGCTTCAGGCAGCAGCACATGCCAGATGATGTGCCAGCGTCGGCAGCCCATGGCCTGCGCGGCTTCGATCAAGTCATGGTCGACCTCGCGCAGGCTGACTTCGGCGATCCGGGCGAAGAACGGCGTGGCCGCGATGGTCAACGGCACCACGGCCGCCCAGACGCCATAGGTGGTACCGACGATCAGCCGGGTAAAGGGGATCAACGCCACCATCAGGATCAGGAAGGGAATCGAGCGGAACAGGTTGACGAAGGCGCCCAGCACGCGGTTGAGCAGCGGCGCTTCGTAGATGCCGCCCTTGCCGCTGGTGACCAGCAGCACCGCCATCGGAATCCCCACCAGCAGGGCGATCAACGAAGACACCCCCACCATCAGCAGGGTATCGATCAGGCCTTGCAGCAGGCGTTCAGTCCACATAACCCAGCACCTCCACGTCTGCAGCCCAGCGCCGGGCGCGCTCGAGCAGTTGATGAGCCCCGAGCCCTGAGCCGCGTACGGCCAGGACCAGTTGGCCCAGGGCGTGCTCGCCAATGGTCTCGACACCCCCTTGGAGCAGGCGCACACGCCCACCAAGATCGACGAACAATGCCGACAGCTCCGGCTCGCCGACCAGTTGCAGGCGCAACACCACGGCAGTGTCCTGGCTGACCGGTTGCGCCCGCAGGTTGGCCTGCAAGGTTGCGGGCAGCTTGGCCTGCAAGGGCGCGAGCAAGGTGCGGGTCACCTCGTGGCGCGGCGCGCCGAACACCTGCCAGACTTCGCCTTGTTCGACCACCTCGCCACGTTCGAGCACCACCACGCGCTGGCAGATGTCACGGATCACTGCCATCTCGTGGGTGATCAGCACGATGGTCAGGCCCAGGCGCCGGTTGATGTCGCGCAGCAGCTCGAGGATCGAGGCGGTGGTTTCAGGGTCCAGTGCCGAGGTCGCTTCGTCGCACAGCAGGATCTGCGGATCGTGCACCAGCGCGCGGGCAATGCCGACGCGCTGTTTCTGACCGCCGGACAGCTGCGCCGGATAGACATGGTGCTTCTGCTCCAGGCCCACCAGCTCCAGCAGCTCGTGCACTTTACGCTGGCGCTCGGCCTTGGCCACGCCAGCCACCTTCAAGGGGAGCTCGACGTTCTGCCACACGGTCTTGGCCGACATCAGGTTGAAGTGCTGGAAGATCATGCCGATGCGTCGGCGCAGCGACACCAGGCGGTCCTCGTCGAACGGTGCGATATCGACCTGGTCGATCAGCACGCGCCCTTCGCTGGGTTGCTCCAGGCGGTTGATGGTGCGCAGCAGCGACGACTTGCCGGCGCCGCTGCGGCCGATGATGCCGAAGATCTCGCCGCGGCGGATGTTCAGGTCGATGCCGTGCAGCGCCGGGTGTGACTGGCCGGGGTAGGTCTTGCCCAACCCGATGAAGCGGACATGGGCCTCGTTCACCTCCGGGCGCAGTACCTGCTCGCGCGCCGGGGCGGGTGTAACTTGAGGGACGGGCGCCCTGAGGGCGCTGGCGCTGCTCATCTCAGCCCTCCCAGCCGGCCTGGTACAGACTGCCGTGGGCCTTGTTCAGGGCTTCACGCACGGCCGGCGAATGTTGGTAGATATCGACGAATTTGGCCAGGCGTGGGTCGTCCTTGCTTTGTGGGCGGATCACGAACTGGATCACGTATTCCTTGTTCTCCAGGCCGTCGAACAGCAGCGCCGAGGTGGCATCGAAGCTGTTGGCCAGGCGGATGTAGGCCGGGTAGCCCTGTACCAGGTCGGCATCGTCGTAGGCACGCACCAGTTGCACGGCCTCGACCTGAAGAATCCTCAGCTTCTTCGGGTTGGCGACGATGTCATCTTCGGTGGCCTTGTAACCCACGCCAGGCTTGAGGGTGATCAACCCGGCCTTGGCCAGAAGCTGCAGGCCGCGGCCGCTGTTGATCGGGTCGTTGGCGATGGCCACGCTGGCGCCTTCGGGCAGTTCGGCGAAGCTTTTGTACTTCTTCGAATACAGGCCCACGTTGTTGATGATCCCCGGTGCATAGGGCACCAGATTGAAGCCTGCCGCGGCCTTGGCGTTCTCCAGGAACGGGATGTGCTGGAAGTAGTTCACGTCGATGTCGCCGCTGTTGAGGCTGACGTTGGGGGCGATCCAGTCGCTGAACTCGATCAGCTTCACCTCCAGGCCTTGCTTGTGCGCTTCTGCCACGGCCGCCTCCAGCGGAATGGCGAAGGCGGCCGTGGTGCCGATCTTCAGCGGTTCGGCGGCCAGCGCGGCGCCGGCAAGGCCCAGGGACAGCAGGGCGGCCGCGACGGGCGGATAGAGTTTCTCAAGCATGGTGCGGGGCTCCGGTCGGGGCGTTGGTCGGGGTGCGATAGGTGCTGCCGGGATGGTCGGCGGGCAGGTGCGCGCTGGGGCTGGCGAACAGCTTCTGGCGCAGGCTGCCGTCGGCGTAGGCGGTCTTGTAGCGGCCGCGGCGTTGCAGTTCGGGGACCACCAGGTCGATGAAGTCTTCGTAGCTTTCCGGGGTGACGGTGCGTGCCAGGTTGAAGCCGTCCAGGCCGGTCTCGTCGATCCAGCCGATCAGTTGCTCGGCGACCTGTTCGGGCGCGCCGACCAGGGTCACGTAGCGTCCGCCCAGGGCGTGTTGTTCCAGCAGGCGGCGGCGGGTCCAGGCGTTGTCCTGCAGGAGCTTGGTGGCGGACTGGATTGCGTTGCCCTGGCCTGCGTTGATCGGCTCGTCGAGGGCGAAGGCGGCGAAGTCGATGCCGGTGGAGGCGGCAAAGTGCGCCACACCCGCTTCAGCACTGGCGTGGCGCAAATACTCGGCGTGCTTGGCGCGGGCCTGCTCCTCGGTGGGGGCGACGATCACGGTGATGCCCATGAACACCTTGATTGCCTGAGGATCGCGGCCTGCGGCGAGGGCGGCCGCGCGCACCTTGTCGACCTGGGCACTGGTGCCTGAGTGGGTCTGGCCGCCGATGAACACGCACTCGGCGTGGTTGCCGGCAAATGCCAGGCCGCGGGCCGAGCTGCCTGCCTGGAACAGCACCGGTGTGCGCTGCGGCGAGGGCTCGCACAGGTGATAGCCCTCGACCTTGTAGAATTCGCCTCGGTGCTCGACCTTGCGCACCTTGTCGGGCTGGGCATAGACGCGCTGCTTGCGGTCTTCGACCACGGCATCGTCCGCCCAGCTGCCTTCGAGCAGCTTGTACAGCACCTGCAGGTATTCGTCGGCCTGGTCGTAGCGTCGGTCGTGCTCGGGCTGCTGTTCCAGGCCCATGGCACGGGCCGCGCTGTCGAGGTAGCCGGTGACGATGTTCCAGCCGACCCGGCCCTTGCTCAGGTGATCGAGGGTCGAGAGCCGGCGCGCGAACAGATAAGGCGGCTCGTAGGTGAGGTTGGCAGTCAGGCCGAAGCCCAGGTTGCGGGTCACCGCAGCCATGGCCGAGACCAGCAGCAGCGGATCGTTTACCGGTAGCTGGATCGACTCCTTGAGCGTGACATCGACCGAGTCGCCGTAGATGTCGTAGGTGCCGACGATGTCGGCGATGAACAGCCCGTCGAACAGCCCGCGCTCCAGCAGGCGGGCGAGGTCGGTCCAGTACTCGATATCCTTGTAGCGGGTCGATGTGTCGCGCGGATGGGTCCACAGGCCATGGTTGATATGGCCAATGCAGTTCATGTTGAAGGCGTTGAGCAGGATCTGCTTGCTCATCAGATGGTCCCTCGCAGCGGTGGGTTTTCGCCGTTGAGGTAGTAGTTGCCGATCGCGTGGTACTTCCAGCGCACCGGGTCGTGCAGCGTGTGCACCCGGGCGTTGCGCCAGTGGCGGTCGAGGTTGTGCTCGGCCAGGGTGGCGCGGCTTCCGGCCAGCTCGAACAGGGTGCTGGCAGCGGCCAGGGAGATCTCGGTGCTGATCGCGCGGACCTCGGCGACGGCGATGGAGGCGGCGGCCACGTTGCTGGCGTTGCTGTCGCGCTGGGCCTGGTCGAGGATTTCACCGGCCCGTTCGAGCAGCGCTTCGGCGGCGTGCAGGCGGATGCTCAGGCGGCCGAAGCTGTTGAGTGTCAGTGGGTCGGCCGAAGCCTGGTCGACGCCCGCGTCGATCCATGGGCGGCTGTGGTTGCGCACGAAGTGCAGGGCGTCCTCGACTGCGGCGCGAGCGATGCCGGTGTCGATGGCGGCGTGGAGAATCTGCGCCAAGGGGCCGACGGTGGTCGGGCGCTCGAACGCGGCCTGGAAGGGCACCACATCGGCAGCCTCGACACGGACATTGTCGAACAGCACCGAACCGCTGCCGGTGGTGCGTTGGCCGAAGCCGCTCCAGTCGTCGATCACTTGCACACCGGGGCTGTCGGCGGGCACGAACGCCAGTTGCTGCACGCCCTCGTCATCGACCACCGAGGTAGGGATGCGCTGGGCATAGATCGCGCCGGTGGCGTAGAACTTGCGGCCGTTGATGCGGTAGCCGCCGTCGTCGCGGGTCAGGCGGGTGGTGCGGTCGCTGGAGGTCCTGGTGCCGAGTTCGGCCAGGGCGTTGCCGAAGCGCTTGCCGGCCAGCACCTCGGCGTAGAGACGCTGCTGTTGTTCGGGGGTGCCGTTCACGCGCAGCACTTCGAGGGCGTAGAAGTGGTTCTGCGGAATCTGCCCGAGCGAAGCGTCGGCCTGGGCGATGCGGGCGATGACCTTGGCCAGGGTGACGTTCGACACTTCGGCGCCACCGAAGGCCTTGGGTACGGTGATGGCCCACAGACCGGAGCGGGTGAACAGCTCCAGTTCAGCGTGTGGCAGGCGGCGTTCGCGGTCGCGCAGGGCGCTGTCGCGGTGCAGTTGCCGGGCGATGTCTTCGGCGACGGCAAGGGCCTGGGCGTCGCTGCTGATCAGGGATGTGGTCATGTTGTTCTCCGGGGCTTGCCCGCGAAAGGCCCTCAAGTCAGATCCAGGAATGCCGCGCAGGCAGCGTGCCGTTGAGGTAGTAGGCGCCGACCGCGTGGTACTTCCAGCGCACCGGGTCGTGCAGCGTGTGCACCCGGGCGTTGCGCCAGTGGCGGTCGAGGTTGAATTCGGCGAGTGTCGCGCGGCTGCCGGCAAGCTCGAGCAGCTTCTCGCTGGCCTGCAGCGAAATCTCGGTGGTGAGCACCTTGGCCTCGGCCACGGCAATCGAGGCGCGTGCCGCCGCCGCAGC
Source organism: Pseudomonas sp. RW10S2 (assembly GCF_014268985.1). Lineage (NCBI taxonomy): Bacteria > Pseudomonadati > Pseudomonadota > Gammaproteobacteria > Pseudomonadales > Pseudomonadaceae > Pseudomonas > Pseudomonas sp. RW10S2. Next base: position 16,265 of record NZ_JABWRO010000094.1, read on the forward strand.
GTCGATGGGCGCCGCATTGACCTCGTCCAGCACCTGCGCGGCCTTGCGCAACAGGGCTTCGGCGGCGTGCAACTCAAGCTTGAGGCGGCCGATGTCGGCGATCACATAGAGGTCGTCACTGGCACGCTCGACCTTGGCATCGATCCACGGCCGCGACTTGTCACGCACGAAGGCGATGGCGTCCTCGATGGCCGCTTCGGCGATCCCGGCGTCGATGGCAGCCTGGATCAGTTGCGAGACTGCGCCCTGGATATTGGGCTGGTCGGCCTGGCGCCAGTTGTCGATCACCAGGTCCGCGTCCACCGGCACCTGGTCGAGCAGTACCGTGCCGCTGGCGGTGGTGCGCTGGCCGAAGCCGGACCAGTCGTCGACGATGCGCAACCCCGGGCTGCCGCGGCGGACGAAGGCCAGGCGCTGGCGACCTTCGTCGTCCAGGGCCTTGACTGCCACCCAATGGGCGAACAGGGCGCCGGTGGAGTAGAACTTCTCGCCGCTGATGCGGTAGGTGTCGCCATCGCGGGTGATGCGTGCCTTGAGGGTCAAGGTGTCTTTGGTGCTGCGTTCGGGGCCGGCGTTGCCGATGCGCCAGCCGTCCAGCACCGAGCGGAAGATCAGCGCCTGCTGCGCCTCGCTGGCGGTCAGGCGCAGCAGGTGCAGCAGGCCGAACTGATTCTGTGGGATCTGCCCCAGCGCCGGGTCGGCGGCGCTGATCAGGCGAAAGACTTCGGCGATGGTGGCGAACGACACCTCCGGGCCGCCATGGGCCTTGGGCACGCTGATGCTGCCAAGCCCCGAGCGGGTGAACAGCTCGATCTCGGCCCACGGCAGCTTGCGTTGCTGGTCGCGGCGCGAGGCCTGCTGACGTGCGGTTTCGGCCAGTTCGCGGGCCGCTTGCAGGGCCTCGGTGTCATTGCGCAGCACCTTGGCCGGCAGTAGCAGGGGCGAGCTGTCGATGTCGCTGTGGAATTGGGTGTTGGGTTGGCTGGACATCAGTGCCGCTCCTTGGCTGCACTCAATGCCCTGGCGTTACGCACTGGGGTGATTGTGTTCCTGACCATTCCTGAACCTCACGAAGTAGATGCGTCGCTACAGCTGGTCGCGACGGATGTGTGCGGGTCCGGTGGTCCGGTCTATATACCTTATGTGCTTATAAAAAGTTTATGAACTAACTCTTTGGAATATGAATAGAAGAGAGGCATTTGCCTGGATGTGCCGGCCTCTTCGCGGGCAAGGCTCGCTCCCACAGAGAACCGCACGGGCTTGAGCACCGGTGCGGCTCCTGTGGGAGGGGGACTTGCCCGCGAAGAATCCAGCCGAGCTTTTCAGTCTTGCGAAGCAGTGGTCCCGAGGAACTTGCGCAGGAACTGCCGGGTACGCTCTTCCTTCGGATTGGCGAACAGCGCCTTGGCCTCGCCCTGTTCGACGATCACGCCCTTGTCGAAGAAGATCACCCGGTTCGCCACATCACGTGCAAAGCTCATCTCGTGGGTGACGATGATCATGGTGCGCTTCTCTTCGGCCAGGCCACGTATGGTCGCCAGCACTTCGCCGACCAGCTCGGGGTCGAGCGCGGAGGTCGGTTCGTCGAAGAGGATCACTTCAGGCTCCATCGCAAGCGCGCGGGCGATAGCCACGCGCTGCTGCTGGCCGCCGGACAGGCGCCGTGGATAGGCGTCTTCCTTGCCGGCCAGGCCGACCTTGGCGAGCAGCTTGCGACCCAGCTCCAGCGCTTGGCTGCGCGGGGTCTTCTTGACGATCACCGGCCCTTCGATGACGTTCTCCAGGGCGGTGCGGTGGGGGAACAGGTTGAAGTTCTGGAACACGAACCCGGCCTGCTGGCGCAGACGGCGGATCGCGCTTTGCTGGCCGCCGAGCGGGCGGTCGGCATCGATGTCGATATCGCCGATGCGGATCTTCCCGGCATCGGGCGTTTCCAGCAGGTTCAGGCAGCGCAGGAAGGTGGTCTTGCCCGAGCCACTGGGGCCGATGATGGCGACGACTTCACCGGCCTCGACCGTCAGGTCGATGCCCTTGAGTACGGTCTGGCCCTTGAACTGCTTGGTCAGGCCTTCTACTACGATCATCTTCAGTGCTCCTGGTCATGCTGGTTGACCCGCGCTTCCATGCGGTTCTGGAAGTGCGCCAGGATACTGCAGAGAATCCAGTAGATGACGGCCACGGCCAGGTACATGGTGAAGACTTCGAAGGTCCGTGCGGTGATCAACTGCGCCTGGCGGAACAGCTCTGGCACCTGGATGGTCGCCGCCAGGGCGGTATCCTTGACCAGCGAGATGAAGCTGTTGCCCAGCGGCGGCAAGGCGGTGCGCATGGCCTGGGGCAGGATCGCCCGGCGCATGGCCTGGGTTCGGGTCATGCCGATGCTGGCGGCGGCTTCCCACTGGCCGCGGTCGATCGAGGAGATCGCCGCGCGCAGGATTTCGCAGATGTACGCCGCCATGTTCAGCGACAGGCCGATCAGCGAGGCGGGGATCGGATCGAGTTCGATGCCGATCTGCGGCATGCCGAAGTAGATCACGAACAGTTGCACCAGCAGTGGCGTGCCGCGGAAGAACGACACGTAGATCCGCGCCAGCCAGTCCAGCGGCAGGATCTTCGACAGACGCATCAGTGCCAGGGCAAAGCCCAGCACCAGGCCGAAGAACATGCCGCCGACACTGAGCAGTACCGTGTAACCCGCGCCCTTGAGCAGGAAGGGCGTAGAGTCGATTACGAGTTGCAGGCTTTCAGAGATCATTTGGTGACGTCGGCACCGAAGTATTTCTCGGACAGCTTGGCCAGGGTGCCGTCAGCCTTGAGCTTGTCCAGCGCCTTGTTCACTGCCGCGAGCAGTTCCGGCTCGCCCTTGCGCAGGGCCACGCCGCTTTCCAGGCGCGAGAAGGCTTCGCCGGCAAGTTGAGTGTCCTTGGCCTTCTGGGCGTATTCCAGGGCGGCCAGGCGGTCGATCAGGATGGCGTCGATACGGCCGTTGCGCAGGTCGGCGAACTTGCTCGGATCGTCTTCATAGGTACGCACGTCGGCCTTGGGGACGTCCTGCTTGACCCACTGCTCGTAGTTGGTGCCCAGGCCCACACCGACCTTCTTGCCCGCCAGGTCCTGCGCGGTCTTGATGTTCAGCTGCTCGGCCTTCTTCTTCAGGATCAGCGCCTGGATGCCGGAGATGGTGTAGGGCTCGGAGAAGTCGTACTTTTTCTTGCGCTCTTCGGAGATGGTGACCTGGTTGATCACCACGTCCAGGCGCTTGGATTCGAGCGCGGCGAGGATGCCGTCCCACTTGGTTGGCTGGACCTTGGCCTTGACGCCCAGCTCCTTGGCCAGCAGTTCGGAGAGTTCCACTTCGAAACCGGTCAGCTTGCCGTTTTCGTCGACGAAGCTGAAGGGTGGGTAGGTGCCTTCCAGGCCGACGTTGATCACGCCTTTTTCCTGGATGGTCTTGAGCTGCTCACCCGCGAAGGCGTGGCTGAACAGACCGGTGCCCAGCAGGATGGCCAGGCTGGCGTTGAGAAGTGGTTTGGTGAATTTGGTCATGGCTGTCCCCGCGCTTTGTTTTAAGTAGTGGGTGGCGACTATAGGGTGGGCTTTATAGTTCAGGAAATAATAAAAAATTATCTATTATTCCTTTCAGTTATTTCGTCCCTGAAGGGCAGTGTTGAGGGTAGCCGTGAACCTGGCCCCCGTCATCGCTGCTTATGCCCGACTTAGTGCAGGATGGAATAAAGCGTTGTTTTTTCCAAGGGAAGAATTTGCCGTAGAGTAATTCCTACAAGTTGCGGCCCTACTTTTCCGACATCGCCGCAAGCCAGGAGAACACCGTGAGCGAACATCCATCGACCGGCCATTGGCAATTGCCGGGCATCGTCAGCGAACTGCGCCAGGCCCGTGACCAGTGGCGCAGCCGCAACGGCCGTTGCAGCAACAAGCAGGGCGGACGCGAACTGCCCTCGCGCGAGGCGATGCGCGAGATTCTCGAGCAACTCTGTGGGGCGTTGTTTCCCATGCGCCTGGGGCCTGTGGACCTGCGTGAGGAGAGCGAGGACTTCTACGTCGGCCACACTCTGGATGCGGCGCTGACCGCACTGCTCGCCCAGGCGCGCCTGGAACTGCGCTACGCCGCGCGGCACGGCAATACCGAGGTCGAGCCCAAGGATGTCGATGCCCACGCACTGGGCCTGATCCAAGGCTTTGCCAAAGCCTTGCCGGGGTTGCGCGTACTGCTCGACACCGACGTGCTGGCGGCCTACCACGGCGACCCAGCGGCGCGCAGCGTCGATGAGGTGCTGCTGTGCTATCCCGGCATCCTGGCGATCATTCACCACCGCCTGGCGCACTACCTCTACCAGGCCGGGCTGCCGCTGCTGGCGCGCATCAGCTCGGAGCTGGCGCATTCGGCCACCGGTATCGACATCCATCCCGGCGCACAGATCGGCCAGAGCTTCTTCATCGACCATGGCACGGGCGTGGTGATCGGTGAGACGGCGATCATCGGCGAGCGCGTGCGTATCTACCAGGCCGTGACCCTTGGCGCCAAGCGCTTCCCGTCGGACGAGTCGGGCACCCTGCACAAGGGGCTGGCGCGCCACCCGATCGTCGAGGACGACGTGGTCATCTATGCCGGTGCGACCATTCTGGGGCGGATCACCATCGGCAAGGGCTCGACCATTGGCGGCAATGTCTGGCTGACCCGCAGCGTGCCGGCCGAGAGCAACATCACCCAGGCGAACCTGCAGCTCGATTGCCAGGACAAACAGTGAGGTAGGCCCGGCGGGCCTTATCGCGGGACGAGCCCGCTCCCACAGAGTGGAGCGGGCTTGTCCCGCGATAGGGCCGGAACTGCTGGCAAAGCGCAAAGGTCAATTGGTCGCCCGCCAGCGACCACAGGTCGCATTGAAATCCGATCCATGTTTAACTTGAACGCTTGTTCAAATTAAAACGCTGGTCCGCTGCCGGTGTTCAACAGGAGGATTCCCTTTGCTGAACCCGTTCAATCCGAGCCTTTTCACTACTGTAGAGGTGCCCGTTTCATGAGTGCACCGACGCCTTCCCTTGCCAATGGCAAGATCCGCATGAACCCCCCGGTGTTCTACTTCGCGGCAAGTTTCATCCTCATCTTCGGCCTGGTGGTCATCGCCAACCCGCAAGCGGCGGGCGACTGGTTGCTGGCTGCACAGAACTGGGCGGCCAACACGGTCGGCTGGTACTACATGCTGGCCATGACCTTGTATCTGGTGTTCGTGGTGGTCACCGCAGTGTCCGGCTACGGCAAGATCAAGCTCGGCGCCGACCATGACGAGCCCGAGTTCAGCTACCTGTCCTGGGCCGGCATGCTGTTCGCTGCCGGTATCAGCATCACGCTGTTCTTCTTCTGCGTTTCCGAACCCCTGACCCACATGCTCCAGCCGCCCCAGGGCGAGGCGGGCACGGCCGAGGCCGGGCGCCAGGCGATGCAGATCCTGTTCCTGCACTGGGGCCTGCATGGTTGGGGCGTGTTCGCCTTCGTCGGCATGGCCCTGGCGTATTTCGCCTACCGCCACAACCTGCCGCTGGCACTGCGCTCGGCGCTGTACCCGCTGATCGGCAAGCGCATCAACGGGCCGATCGGCTATGCGGTGGACGGCTTCGGCATCATCGCCACGGTGTTCGGCCTGGGCGCGGACATGGGCTTTGGCGTGTTGCACCTGAACGCCGGCCTGGACTACCTGTTCGGCATCGACCACAGCCAGTGGGTGCAGGTGCTGCTCATCACCCTGATGATGGGCGCTGCGGTGGCCGTGGCGGTCGCCGGAGTAGAGAAGGGCGTGCGGGTGATGAGCGACATCAACCTGTTCCTGGCCTGCGCGCTGCTGCTGTTCGTGCTCTTCGCCGGGCCCACGCAACACCTGTTCAACACCCTGATCCAGAACCTCGGTGACTATCTCGGCGCCCTGCCGCGCAAGAGCTTCGACGTGTATGCCTATGGCGAGAACCGCGACTGGCTGGGCGGCTGGACGGTGTTCTACTGGGCCTGGTGGATTGCCTGGGCGCCCTTCGTCGGGCTGTTCATCGCGCGCATCTCGCGTGGGCGCACCATTCGCGAATTCGTCTTCGGTGTGCTGCTGATTCCGCTGGGCTTCACCCTGGCGTGGATGTCGATCTTCGGTAACAGTGCGCTGGACCAGGTGATCAACCATGGGATGACCGCGCTGGGGCAGTCGGCGTTGGACAACCCGTCGATGAGCCTGTACCTGCTGCTGGAAACCTACCCCTGGAGCAAGACGGTGATCGCCGTCACGGTGTTCATCAGCTTCGTGTTCTTCGTCACCTCCGCCGACTCCGGCACCGTGGTGCTGTCGACGCTGTCTGCCAAGGGCGGCGACGCTGACGAAGACGGGCCGAACTGGCTGCGGATCTTCTGGGGCGCGATGACGGCGCTGGTCACCAGCGGCTTGCTGTTCGCCGGCAGCATCGATTCGCTCAAGTCGGCCGTGGTGCTGACGTCCTTGCCGTTCTCGCTGATCTTGCTGTGCATGATGTGGGGCTTGCACAAGGCGTTCTATCTGGAGAGCCAGCGGCAGATCGCGCAGATGCACTCGCTGGCACCGTTCGCTCAGTCCCGCCGCGGACGCGGTGGCTGGCGCCAGCGCTTGAGCCAGGCCGTGCATTTCCCGTCACGTGACGAGGTGTACCGCTTCATGGATGACGTGGTGCGCCCGGCGATTGCCGACGTGACCGAGGTGTTCGAGCAGAAGGGCCTGGTGCTGATCACCCAGGACGACCCGAGCCACGACAACGTCAGCCTGAAGATCGGCCATGGCGAGGAGCAGCCGTTCATCTACCAGGTGCAGATGCGTGGCTACTTCACCCCATCGTTCGCACTGGGTGGGCTGGGCACGCAGGAGTTGAAGAACCGCCGCTACTACCGCGCCGAAGTGCACCTGGCCGAAGGCAGCCAGAACTATGACCTGGTCGGGTACAGCAAGGAGCAGATCATCAACGACATCCTCGACCAGTACGAGCGGCACATGCAGTTCCTGCATCTGGTCAGGTAAGGCGCGGCGCCTCCATTTGCGGGCAAGTCGGCGCTCCGACTTGCCCGCGAATGGTTTCAGAACGGCGCGTCGCCGAGAATCGTCGCGCGATGCATCACCCGTCGCTGCGGCCGGTAGTCATCCACCGCGTAATGCTGGGTCACGCGGTTGTCCCAGAACGCCACGTCATTCTCCTGCCAGCGCCAGCGAATGCTGAATTCCGGCCGTGTGGCATGGGCGAACAGCAGCTTGAGCAGCGCCTCGCTCTCGTGGTCGGCAAGTTCGTTGATCCGCGTGGTGAACCCTTCGTTGACGAACAATGCCTTGCGCCCGCTCACCGGATGGGTGCGCACCACAGGGTGCGACAGCGGTGGGTTGTTGCGGCGGGTGGCTTCCCAGCGCTCCAGGTCCTGAGCGGTGGTGCCGAAGCGCTCGAGCGGGAATGACTTGGTGAAATCGTGGGTGGCCGTGAGGCCATCGAGCAGGGTGCGCAGTGGCGCCGACAAGGCTTCGAACGCGGCGATGCCGCTGGCCCACAAGGTGTCACCGCCGTAGGCGGGCAGTTGCTTGGCGCTGAGCACCGCGCCCAGTGCCGGGGTCGGCAGGAAGGTAACGTCGGTGTGCCAGATCGCGTTGTCGCGCACGTCGGTGACTGCGGTGTCGAGAATCAGCACCTGCGGGGTTTCCGGCACGTTGGGGTAGATCGGGTGGATGTGCAGGTCGCCGAAGCGCGCAGCGAAGCGTGCCTGCTGGGCGGGGTCGATCGACTGCTCACGGAAGAACAGCACCTGGTGCTCGAGCAGCGCCTGCTCGATGGCGTCGCGCTGTGCATCGGTGATTTCGCGTGACAGATCGACGCCGCTGATCTGCGCGCCGAGGGCCGGGCTGAGGGGAGTGATGGTCAGGCTCATGTCGGTCTCGAATGGGGGGCGGTTGGCGGTGTCGTTGTGGACCTCATCGCGGGCAAGCCCGTTTTGTAGGAGCGGGCTT
>NZ_JABWRO010000095.1:0-24217 GCF_014268985.1 Pseudomonas sp. RW10S2
GGCAAGTCGGGGCGCCGACTTGCCCGCGAATGGAAGCACCGGAGAGCACCTGCCTTGCTGAAAAAAAACCTCACCGCCCTGGCTCTTTTCTCTGTCTTGGCCGGCTGTGCCAGCCATGACATCGACCCGCGCGGCTACGACGAAACCGGCACCGCCTCCTATTACGGCTCCCGCCACCACGGCAAACGCACCGCCAGCGGCGAAGCCTTCAACCAGCACGGCCTGACCGCCGCCCATCGCACCCTGCCGTTCGGCAGCCAGGTACTGGTGACCAACCTGTCCAACCAGCGCAGCGTGGTGGTACGCATCAACGACCGCGGCCCACATACCCGTGGCCGACTGATCGACCTGTCACGCGCTGCCGCAGAAAAAATCGGCATGCTCCGTAGCGGAACGGCGCGAGTCCGGGTACAAGGTCTGAGCGACTGACCTGACTGGAGCCCTGCCATTTTCGACCTCGCTACCCTCCCCACCTTCAGCCTCCTGCAACTGGGCCTGGGCCTGGTGCTGTTGGTCATCGGTGCCGAACTGCTGGTGCGCGCCGCCCTGCGCCTGGCCACGCGCCTGCATGTGCGGCCGCTGATCATCGGCCTGAGCCTGGTGGCCTTCGGCAGTACCGCACCACAACTGACGGTCAGCCTGCAGGCGGCCTACCAGGGTGCCCCGGACGTGGCGGTGGGCAGTGTGATCGGCAGCAACATCTTCAATGTGCTGGTGATCCTCGGGCTTGCCGCGCTGATCATCCCGCTACGCGTTTCGCGGCAACTGGTACGCCTGGACATCCCCTTGATGATCGCCGCCAGTGCAGTGGTCTACCTGCTGGCGGCCAACGGCGAACTGGGGAGGCTCGAGGGCGGGCTGTTGTTGCTGGGCCTGCTGGGCTACCTGGGCATGCTCTGGCACCAGTCACGCCACTATGCCCGCACCTATCCGGCGCCCGACGCCGCGCGCCGCAGCCCGGGCCGTTTCTGGAGCACCGTGGTGCTGCAGACCCTGTTCGGGCTGGTGCTGCTCAGCCTCGGTGGGCACTTGCTGCTGGAGGCGGCGGTCGAGGTCGCCACGGATCTGGGCCTGTCCGAGCGGATCATCGGCCTGACCGTGGTCGCGGTCTGCACTTCGCTGCCGGAACTGGCCGCCGCGCTGATCGCCGCCCTGCGGGGCGAACGCGAGATCGCCGTGGGCACGGTGATCGGCAGCAACCTGTTCAACCTCCTGGCAGTGCTGGGGCTGACCGCCTTGACCACGCCCGAGCCACTGACCATCTCACCCAACGCACTGGCATTCGACCTGCCGGTGATGCTCGGGGTCGCCGCCCTGAGCCTGCCCGTGTTCTATTCCGGCTACCGGATCACCCGCGCCGAAGGGCTGGTGTTCCTGGCGCTCTACCTGGCCTACGGCCTGCATGTGGTGGCCTTCACCACCGGCATGCCACTGGCCGGGCGACTGGAGCGTCTGATGCTGTTCTACGTCATGCCGGTGCTGGCGGTGGTGTTGCTGTACACCACGGTTCGTGCCTGGCGCCGCCAACACTGAGGATTACGCAATGACCGACAACAAGAAGGCCGGCGAGCAGGTTCGTCGCCAGGTGATGGGGGACGCTTTCGTCGATCGTGCCCTGGGCAATGCCACGGCGTTCACCCAGCCCCTGCAGGACTTCGTCAACGAACATGCCTGGGGCAGCGTCTGGTCCCGCGAGGGGCTGCCATTGAAGACCCGCAGCCTGATCACCCTGGCGGCGCTGACCGCACTGAAGTGCCCACAGGAACTCAAGGGCCATGTGCGCGGGGCGTTGAACAACGGCTGCACGGTGGAGCAAATTCGCGAAGCACTGCTGCATTGCGCAGTGTACGCCGGGGTGCCGGCAGCGATCGATGCATTCCGCGCGGCGCAGGAAGTGATCGACAGCTACCAGGCCTGAGATCGCACCGGACTCTTCGCGGCTAAACCCGCGAAAAGAACGACGCATCAGCGCAGATTCATCCCCTGGCCTGACGCGCTTTCTTCACCCGGAACGCTACCCACAGCGCAGCGATCCACAGCGGAATCAGCATCACCGAGATGCGCACTGGCGGGGTGAGGTACATCACCACCAGGATCAGCACGATGAACGCCAGGCACAGGTAGTTGGTCAGTGGATGCCCCCAACTGCGGTAGAACGGCGTGACGCCCGCCGCCAGCTTGGCCTTGCGGAACTTGAGGTGGGTGATGCTGATGCTCGCCCAGTTGATCACCAGCGCCGACACTGCCAGGGCCATCAGCAAACCGAACGCCTCCCCCGGCATCAGGTAGTTGATCACCACGCACAGACCGGTGGCCAGAGCCGAAACCCCCAGCGCCACCAGCGGTACGCCGCTGCGGCTGACCTTGAGCAACTGGCGCGGCGCATCGCCCTGGCTGGCCAGGCCGAACAGCATGCGGCTGTTGGCGTAGACGCAGCTGTTGTAGACCGACAGCGCGGCGGTCAGCACCACGACGTTGAGCACGGTGGCGACCACATCGCTGTCCAGCTCATGGAAGATCATCACGAACGGGCTGCCGCCCTGCACCACCTTCTGCCACGGGTACAACGCCAGCAACACGGCGAGCGCGCCGATGTAGAAGATCAGGATGCGGTAGACCACCTGGTTGGTAGCCTTGGGGATGCTCTGGCGCGGATTGTCCGCCTCGGCAGCGGTAATACCCACCAGCTCCAGGCCGCCGAAGGAGAACATGATCACCGCCAGCGCCATGATCAGCCCGGTGACGCCATTGGGGAAGAAGCCACCGTACTGCCACAGGTTGGCCACGCTGGCATCCGGGCCACCATGACCGCTGCCCAGCAGCCAGGCGCCGAAGCCGATCATGCTGACGATCGCCACCACCTTGACCAGGGCGAACCAGAACTCCATCTCGCCGTAGACCTTCACCTGGGTCAGGTTGATGGCATTGATCACCACGAAGAAGATCGTCGCTGTGGCCCAGGTCGGAAAGTCCGGCCACCAGTACTGCACGTAGATACCCACGGCCGTCAGTTCGGCCATGCCCACCAGCACGTAGACGACCCAGTAGTTCCAGCCGGAGACGAAGCCGGCGAACTCACTCCAGTATTGATGGGCGAAGTGGCTGAAGCTGCCTGCGACCGGTTCCTCGACCACCATCTCGCCAAGCTGGCGCATGATCAGGAAAGCCATCAGGCCAGCGATCGCATAGCCCAGCAGTACCGAAGGGCCGGCCAACTGGATGGTCTGGGCGATCCCCAGGAACAGGCCGGTGCCGATGGCGCCGCCCAGCGCGATCAACTGGATATGGCGATTCTTCAGCCCGCGTTGCAACCCCGCGGGCGTGCTCTGGTCTTGCATGAAGTGTCCTTTAGTTCAGGAGGCAGTGTTGTTGTGTTGTGCGGCGAGCATCTAGATCCATCCGCCCCATTGCAAGATGAATATGCCGATATTGGTGGTGATCGCCGCCATTAGCGTCGTGATCACGATGATAGACGCAGCCAGCTCGTGATTGCCATTGGCCGCGCGGGCCATGACATAACTGGCCGCCGCCGTCGGGCTGCCGATGTAGAGAAACAGAATCCCCAGCTCCGCGCCGCGAAACCCGCACAGCCAGGCGCCCAGGGTACCCACCAGCGGCAGCCAGACCATCTTCACCAGGCTGGCATCCACCGCGAGCTTGCCGCTGTCGCGCAGGGCCGCCAGCGACAGGGTGCCGCCAATGCAGATCAGCGCCAGTGGCAGGGTCATCTGCGCCAGGTAGTCGCCTGAAGTCAGCAACCAGTTGGGCAGGGGCACCTGCCCATACGCCATGGGCGTCGCCGCCAGCACGCTGATGATCAGCGGGTTGCTGAAGATGCTCTTGCACAGGCTCCACGGGTCGGATTTCAGGCTCGGGCTGTACACCGCCAGCACCACCGTCGACAGCGAGTTGTAGAGCAGGATCACCAACCCGGCGAGTACCGCACCCAGGGAAATCCCGTAGTCGCCATAGAGGCTGGCCGCCAGCGCCAGGCCGATCACCCCGTTGTTGCCACGAAACGCACCTTGCGTGTAGATGCCGCGGTCCTCTGGCGGGCTGCGCCAGATCGCCAGCCCCCAGGACAGCGCAAAGCACACCAGGGTCGCGAGGATGAAGTAGAGGATGACCCCGGGCTTGACCGCCGTCGACAGGTCGGCGTGATAGATACCCAGGAACAGCAGCGCCGGCATGCAGGTGTTGAACACCAGCGAGGACGCGACCTTGATGAAATTGTCGTCGATCAAGCGGATGCGTTTGAGTAGCACGCCCATGAACAGCATGGCGAAAACCGGGGCCGTGATGTTCAACGTCTGGATGAGAAGGGCGAGCATTGCGCGCGATCCTGAGAAGGTTGCCGATAGGGAGCTAATCATACGTCAGTGCCAGGTGATTGCGTCCGCCATGGATGAAGGATCTGCCCACAAACAGATCTTGACGTAGGAAATTTCCACCCTATTATCAATATAACTGTATATGCATACAGTTAATTAGGACTTTTCAGACATCGCATGGAGCAACCAATGTCAGAAATGCAATCACTGCCCGCAACCGGCCAAGCCAATCTGCAAGTCGCGGACCTCGACCGCTTGTTCGACCCCGAAGGCATCCCCTTGGAGGGGGAGCACACGCACCTGGTGCTGGTGGTGGACGGCCATCACACCATCAAGTACCACCGCCTGCCACCACTCGAAGCACCGAAGCCCACCGGGCCCGAGTTGCGCTTCGAAGGCGGCGAGCACACCGCCATCGGCGACAACGTCCTGCTGCGCTTCACGGCCAACCAACCACCGATCGTGGCGCACCAGTCTCCGCTGCCGTTGCCCAACGGCCTGAGCCTGACCTACGGTCAGGTGGTTGCGCTGGGAGGTGACTTCTACGGCGTGCCGGAACGCCCCATCGCCGATGGAACAACACCCTCCGAGCGCATCGAACGCTTCGTCCAGGCTTTCGACTCGCTGGCCCGCCTGCCCGCCTCCCGTGCCGAAGCCCAGGAAATTCTGGCGGTCATGCAGGAAGAGATCTCGGCGGCCAACCGCGCCATCAAGGACGGCCGTCAACCCCATGAAGCCTATGACGCACTGGGCGACAGCCTGTCGGCGCGCTGGAATCGCATCACCGGGGGCGGTAGCGTGGCTTCGGATCTCCTGCCACTGGGTCGCTACCTGAAACTGGCCGCCAGCAACTGGGACCATTTCGGCCGGTCGGCCCTGCTGGCCTACCAGGCCGGTCACGGCGCAGCACTGCAACAGGCGCTGCGCGCCCGTGACAGCGGCGACGAACGCGACCTGCAACTGGCCTATGCCATGAACGCCTTCGCCGACCACTTCCTTACCGACCTGTTCTCCGCCGGCCACCTGCGTGTACCGCGCAAGGCCCTGGCCGACGCGGTCACGCCGAGCGATATCGGCTCGCTGGTGTCACGCTTCATGCACGACGAGGACAGCAAGTACGGCCTGCGCGTGCGCAATGCCGAAGGCGAGCAATGGCGTGCCTATGGTGACAAGCGTTATTTCGACAGCGTTGATGTGGCCAACCGGCGCCAGGTCGGGCGCGCGGTACAGCGTTCGGCCGACGAAGTGTTCCAGGCCTTCGACAAGGGGCGGGCCGCATCGCCGGAGCAGTACGCCGCCCTGCGTCTGACGCCAGACCTGCAGGCAGCCGAGCAGGACCTGGTCCCCGGCAATTTCGCTGCGCTCTACCGCCAGCAAGGCTCGACGGTACTGCGGCGCAAGAATGTGGCCGACCTCAACGACCGCCAGTACACCAGTGACTGGTGGGGTTGGAGCACCTACCTGCTGCTCAAGGACTACAAACCCAACCGCCCGACGGGCTTCATCGATGCCCCGGCAACTTCACCGACCATCGTTGCCGGCGGCTGGCAGCGCCGCGAGCCGGATGGCCTGAACTGGCGCCAGGGTAATGCCGTGCGCTATGCCTTCAGTGTCGACGATGGCGTCAACGAATCCTACATCGGCCCCTGGAACCCCTATACCGAGCTGGGCGAGCAGTTCCACCCGACCGTGCAGGTACCGCTCGATGCCCAACGTCGTGGGCGCAACCTGTTCCGCCAGTTCCGCGATGGCGCACCGGAGCTGATCGCGCGCCTAGACGGGCAGGCCACCACTTACATCGACCGTAACGCGTGACAAGGAGGTCACCGATGAATATCAGGATCAAACTGGAACTGGCTTCGGGCCAGTCGCTGCAAGGGATGCCGCTGGAGCTGCTGCGCGATGGGCAGGTGATCGGGCGAGCGCAGGTGGCGCGGGAGGGAGAGGTGTCGTTCGCGGTCGAGCCAGGCACAGGTGCGCTGGCGGTGCGCATGGATCGGACGGTGATCGGGGGCTGATTTTCGCGGCGCCTGCTTCACGGGCAAGTCGAAGCAGGCGCCGCGGTCTGTCGTCCGATCAGCGCCGCACCGGCCGCTTCTGCAGCTTGCGCTGCAAGGTGCGCCGGTGCATGCCCAGCGCCCGCGCCGTCGCCGAGATATTGCCTTCGTGCTCGGTCAACACGCGCTGGATATGCTCCCACTGCAGGCGGTCCACCGACATCGGGTTTTCCGGCACCAGGGTATCGAGGTCGGCATGTTCGGACAGCAGCGCCGCCAGCACATCGTCGGCGTCGGCCGGCTTGCACAGGTAGTTGCAGGCGCCGCGCTTGATCGCCTCAACCGCAGTGGCGATGCTGGAATAGCCGGTCAGGATCAGCACGCGCATCTCCGGGTCCAGCTCCAGCAGCTTGGGCAACAGGACCAGGCCCGAATCACCTTCCATCTTCAGGTCGAGCGTGGCGTAGTCCGGCAAGTCCTGCTGAGCCAGGATCAACCCCTCCTCGGCACTCGAGGCGGTGCTCACCCGAAAACCGCGGCGGCTCATGGCACGGGCCATCACCCGGGTAAAGGTGGCGTCATCATCCACCAGCAGCAGGTGCGGCAGCTCTTCGCCTTCGATCTGGTTCTCATCGCTCATCGTTCATCTCCTCGCTTGCCATGGGGCAGGCGCAGCTCGGTCAGGGTGCCGCCCTCTTCATGACTATAGAGTTTCACCGAGCCCCCCGCGCGGGTAACGCTGGCCTTGCTCAGGAACAGGCCCAGGCCGAAGCCTTTGCCCTTGGTGGTAAAGAAGGGTTTGCCGATCGCCTCGGCGATGGCTACCGGTACGCCGGCACCATGGTCGCGGATACTGATCAGGATATCCTGGGCATCCCAGTCCAGACGCACTTCGAGGTCGTTCGGGCAGGCATCGGCGGCGTTGTTCAGCAGGTTGAGCAGCGCCTGGGTGAGGTCTGGTGGCGGAGTCAGCCGCGGCACCTCGCCATCGCGCAGGCGCTGGAAACGGTAACTGGCTTCCGGACGCATCAGGTGCCAGCGATTGAGCGCCTCGTCGAGCCATGCCGTGACATCCTGCTCCTGCACATTCATGCGTCGGTTGGCTTCGGCGGCACGCACCAGTTGCTGCAGCGTCTCCTTGCAAAGCTTGACCTGGTCCTGCAGCACCGCAAGGTCTTCCTGCAACTGCGGATCGGTATGGTCCTGGCGCATCTCGTTGATCAGCACGCTCATGGTCGCCAGCGGCGTGCCCAGCTCATGGGCGGCCCCGGCGGCCTGCGTTGCCACGGCCAGCAACTGTTCGTCGCGCAGGCTATCCTCGCGCCGCTCGGCACGCATCTGCTCCTGGCGGCGCAGTTCCTCGGCCATGCGCGCGGCAAAGAAGGTAATGACAGCAGCGGCCAGGGCGATGCTCAGCCACATGCCATACACCTGCATGGTGTCACGTGCCAACGGCAGCGTCTCCAGCGGGTAGAACTGCACCAGCAGCAGGCTGTAGGCAACCAGCGCAATGCCCGACAACACCAGTGAATAGATCCACGGCAGGGTCACGGCGGCAATCGCCAGCGGCACCAGGTAATAGGACACGAACGGGTTGGTCGAGCCCCCCGAGTAGTACAGCAGGGCGCTGTGGATCAGCAGGTCACAGGCCAGTTGCAGGGCGTATTCCATCTCCGTGACCGGCAAGGTCAGGCGCAGGCGCAAGGCGGTAAAGGCACACAGCAGCGACGACAGCGCGAGCGTTGCCGCCAGCGACAGCCACGGCAGCGGCAGCAGCTCGGTCCAGTAGGCCACGCCCACGGAGCCGGCCTGGGCGGCCAGGACCAGGATGCGAATGATGGTCAGGCGCCAGAGGTTCTGACGGGTGGCGGACATTGGGTGTGCGGGGGCGAGCATGAGCTCTCCTGATGAGTGCTCCAGGACAATCGGCTGGAGTATACCGAAGCCAGGCGCCCCGCTGCAGCAATGCGGCAAAGCGCCACACTCTGTCACAAAGTCATGATGGCATTGTTGAACCCACTACACTGTTTCCGGTCTGATGGGCCATGCGTGGAACGGACGTCATCCCCACGCTTTCTACTTGAAGGAGTCATACATGCACATTTCCCGTCGCAGCGCCGCGTTAGTCCTGTCTTGTGGCATGCTCGCCAGCCTGCCGGCCCTGGCCGCCGACGAGCCGCGCTACAACCAGGTATCGCTGCGCGCCGAGGTCAGCAAGGAAGTGGCCCGCGACCTGATGGTCGTCACCCTGTACAGCGAAGCGCAGAACACCGACCCGGGCAAGCTCGCCAAGCAGATCACCGAAACCATGAACAAGGCGGTCCAGCAGGCCCGCGAAGTCAAGGACGTGAAGATCAGCCAGGGCAGCCGTAACAGCTATCCGGTCTACGACACCAAGGGCCAGAAGATCACCGGCTGGCGCGAGCGTGCCGAGCTGCGCCTGGAAAGCGCCGACTTCCCGGCCCTGTCCAAACTCACCGGTGAGCTGCTGCAGGAACTGAAGATGGGCGGCATGGACTTCTCCATCGCCCCGGCCACCCGCAAGGCCAGTGAAGACGAGCTGCTCAAGGATGCGGTCAACGCCTTCAAGGCCCGCGCCCAACTGGCCACCGAAGCCCTCGGCGGCAAAGGCTACAAAGTGGTCAGCCTGAACCTCAACAGCAGCGGCTACCCGCGCCCTTACATGCGCAGCGCACCGATGGCGATGAAAGCCATGGCTGCGGATGAAGCCGCCTCGCCGGACATCGAAGCCGGCACCAGCGAAGTCAGCATGAATGCCGATGGGCTGATCGAAGTACAGATGCCGTGATCGCGGCTGCGCTCGACTGAGCGACCGGGGCCACCTGCAAGGTGGCCCCTCTCCTGGCCACCGCACCTGTCGCAATGACAGCGGGGGCAATGGTCATCTCCAGCCTGCATCTGAATCTTCCTACGCACTGCTTCAGTGCAACCTACATCTCTTATCGCTTCGAAACATGTTGCAAAATGCCAGCTTTTTTCTTGCGCAAACGTTCAACCTGCGCAAAATTTACATGAATGCGACATCCATGTACGACCGTGCCACATTTCTGGCGCCGACTATCCTGTTGAGTGTTGCAATGGGTACACCCCCTGCATAAGTATACGCAGGTCGGCTCACGAGGCCACCTCAAATCAAAAATGACAACAATGAGGCCACCATGCTCAAACACGCAGTCATTCCGTTCCTGGTAGGCGCAGGCCTGCTGGCTGGCGCCCCTGCAGCCCTCGCCGCGTCCAACCTGGTGTTCTGCTCCGAAGGCAGCCCCGCCGGTTTCGACCCGGGCCAATACACCACCGGAACCGACTTCGACGCCTCGGCCGAAACGATCTTCAACCGCCTGACCCAGTTCGAGCGTGGCGGCACCGCCGTCATCCCCGGCCTGGCCAGCAAATGGGACGTTTCCGAAGACGGCAAGACCTACACCTTCCACCTGCGTGAAGGGGTCAAGTTCCATACCACCGACTACTTCAAGCCGACTCGCGAATTCAACGCCGACGACGTGCTGTTCACCTTCAACCGCATGCTCGACAAGGACATGCCGTTCCGCAAGGCGTACCCCACCGAATTCCCGTACTTCACCGACATGGGCATGGACAAGAACATCGCCAAGCTCGAGAAGCTCGACGATCACACCGTCAAGTTCACCCTCAACGAAGTGGACGCCGCGTTCATCCAGAACCTGGCGATGAGCTTCGCCTCGATCCAGTCCGCCGAGTACGCCGACCAGTTGCTCAAGCAGGGCAAGGCCGCCGACATCAACCAGAAGCCGATCGGCACCGGGCCGTTCGTGTTCAACAGGTACCAGAAGGACGCGCTGATCCGCTACAAGGGCAACAAGGACTACTGGAAACCGGACGACGTGAAGATCGACAACCTGGTCTTCGCCATCAGCACCGACGCCTCGGTGCGCATGCAGAAGCTCAAGCGTGACGAGTGCCAGGTCACCCTGTTCCCGCGCCCGGCCGATATCGAGCCACTGAAGAAGGATCCGAAGCTGCAGATGCCTGAACAGGCCGGCTTCAACCTCGGCTACATCGCCTACAACGTGATGGATAAGATCAAGGGCAGCAACGAGCCCAACCCCATGGCCCAGCTCAAGGTGCGCCAGGCGCTGGACATGGCGGTGAACAAGCAGCAGATCATCGATTCGGTGTACCAGGGCGCCGGCCAGCTGGCAGTCAATGCCATGCCACCGACCCAGTGGTCCTACGACACCACCATCAAGGACGCCAAGTACGATCCGGAAAAAGCCAGGCAGTTGCTCAAGGAAGCCGGCGTCAAGGAAGGTACCGAGATCACCCTGTGGGCCATGCCGGTGCAACGCCCCTACAACCCCAACGCCAAGCTGATGGCCGAGATGCTGCAATCGGACTGGTCCAAGATCGGCATCAAGGCCAAGATCGTCAGCTACGAATGGGGCGAATACATCAAGCGTTCCAAGGGCGGCGAAAACGGCGCCATGCTGATTGGCTGGAGCGGCGACAACGGTGACCCGGACAACTGGCTCGGCACCCTGTTCGGCTGCGACGCACTGGAGGGCAACAACTTCTCCAAGTGGTGCTACAAGCCCTATGACGACATCATCAAGCAGGCCAAGGCCACCTCCGACCAGGCCAAGCGCACCGAGCTGTACAAGCAGGCGCAGCACATCATCAAGGAGCAGGTGCCGATGACCCCCATCGCCCACTCCACGGTCTATCAGCCGATGAGTGCGAAAGTGAAGGACTTCAAGATCAGTCCGTTCGGACTGAACTCCTTCTATGGCGTAAGCGTGGAGAAATAGCGCCCAGCCAGCCCCGCCATGTGACGGGGCTGGCATGGGCTCGGCGAATTGTCGAAATTTCTCGGCAACATTCAGAAGTTTCTTACGCCACTAGACATATTCATTACCTGTCTCGCCCTTCCTGATGCCGCTAACGTCAGGAACGGGCTTCTGTTGCCGCCTGTTCAGTACGCGGCAGCGCAAACAGATGAGGAAAGGATCGCCATGCGCCGTACCACACTACTCGGCACCATGCTGGGCCTGGGCCTGCTCGGCCAGGCCATCGCTGCCCAGGCCAACAACCTCGTGTTCTGCTCCGAAGGCAGCCCGGCTGGCTTCGACACCGCCCAATACACCTCGGCCACCGACAACGACGCCGCCGAGCCCCTGTACAACCGCCTGGTCGAATTCGAGCGTGGCGGCACCGCTGTGCAGCCAGGCCTGGCCACCGACTGGCAGGCGTCCGAGGACGGCCTGCGCTACACCTTCCACCTGCGGCCTGGGGTGAAGTTCCACCACAACAAGGACTTCAAGCCCACCCGCGACTTCAACGCCGACGACGTGCTGTTCACCTTCAATCGCATGCTCGACAAGGAGCATCCGTTCCGTAAGGCCTACCCCACCGAGTTCCCCTACTTCATCAGCATGGGCCTGGACAAGAACATCGCCAAGGTCGAGAAAACCGACCCGCTCACGGTGGTTTTCACCCTCAACAAGGTCGATGCCGCGTTCATCCAGAACATCGCCATGGCCTTCGCGTCCATCCTCTCCGCCGAATACGCCGAGCACCTGTTGGCGACCGGCAGGCCCAGCGATATCAACCAGAAGCCGATCGGCACCGGCCCGTTCGTGTTCCAGCGCTACCAGAAGGACTCGCAGATCCGCTTCAAGGGCAACAAGGACTACTGGGCACCTGACCGGGTGAAGATCGACAACCTGGTGTTCTCTATCAACATCGACCCTTCGGTGCGTATCCAGAAACTGCGCCGCAACGAGTGCCAGGTCACCCTTCATCCACGCCCGGCCGATCTCCCTGCGCTCAAGCAGGACGGCAAGCTGCAGATCATGACGCAGCCCGGCTTCAACCTCGGCTACATCGCCTACAACACCCAGCATCCACCGTTCGATCGACTTGAAGTGCGCCAGGCGATGGACATGGCGGTCAACAAGCAGGCGATCATCCAGGCGGTCTACCAGGACGCCGGGCAAGTGGCAGTCAACGCCATGCCGCCCACCCAATGGTCCTACGACGATACGCTCAAGGACGCGCCGTTCGATCCGCAAAAAGCCAAGCAGTTGCTGGAGCAGGCCGGGGTCAAGCCAGGCACGGAAATCACCCTCTGGGCCATGCCGGTGCAACGCCCCTACAACCCCAACGCCAAGCTCATGGCTGAAATGCTCCAGGCCGACTGGAGCAAGCTCGGCTTCAAGGTCCGTATCGTCAGCTACGAATGGGGCGAATACCTCAAGCGCATGAAAAATGGCGAACACGACATCGCCCTGATCGGTTGGACCGGCGACAACGGTGACCCGGACAACTGGCTCGGCACCCTGTTCAGTTGCGATGCCATTGGCAGCAACAACTACTCGCAGTGGTGCGACAGCCAGTACGACGAACTGGTCAAGAAGGCCAAGCAGGTCACCGACCGCGAACAGCGCACCCACCTCTACCAGCAGGCCCAGCAACGCCTCAAGCAGCAGGTACCGATTACCCCGGTGGCCCATTCGACGGTCAACCAACCCCTCAGCATCAGTGTGAAAGACTTCAAGGTCAGCCCCTTCGGACGCAACGTTTTCTCCGGCGTCAGCATCGATTGACCCTGTATCGCCAGACCGGGAGTACCCCCCACTCCCGCGACCGCGTGCAGCCCGGATTTGCCTGGCAATCCCAGGTGAACACCCGCAGTACCGCGTCACCGAGCCAAGCCCGACCCACAAGATCGGGCCACAGATATAAGAATAGAAAGGGAGCTTTAACCTTGAAACGAACCACCAAAACCGCGCTGGCCCTATCCATCGGCGCCTTCTGCGCCGCCGCCCAGGCAGAACCTGTCAGCCAGGACTTCTACCCGCTGAGCCTCAAGTCAGGCAGTGAGCAGGCCGATGCATCAGGCTTCTTCGAAGGCCAGAGCCTGAGCGGCAGCACCCGCAACTGGTACGCCCGCGAACGCGCCACCCGTGCGCCGCTGTGGAAGTACTACAAGAGCGACGGCACCCGCCACGACACCCACAGCCGTGACAACTGGGTACAGGGCACCATCCTCAACTACAGTTCGGGCTTTACTCAGGGCACCGTGGGCTTCGCCACCGAAGTCGCCGCCTACAACGCCATCGCCCTCGAGCGTGGTCGCGCAGCGATTGCCGGGCCGAACAACCGCACCCTGACCCATAGCGATGGCGACCCTGTCGGCCAGTGGAGCAAGGCGGGCCTGGCCAACGTCAAGGCGCGCATCTCCAACACCACCCTCACCGTCGGCCGTCAGTCCCTGGACACGCCGATGATCGCCTACATCGGCAACCGTGCCCTGCCTTCGAGCTTCCAGGGCGTGGCGTTGCACAGCGCCGAATTCGACAACCTGTCGTTCGACATCGGCACCTTCGACCGCGTCTCGCCGCGTACCGAACAGAGCCTGAGCAAATTCCGCTCCGAATACAGCGCCACCGGCGTGGAAACCGACCGTGCCAGCACCGCCGGTATCAACTACCAGCCGTTCAAGAGCCTGACCACCAGCCTGTACGCCACCAAGGTCGACGACTTCTGGAACCAGTACTACTTCGGTGCCAACCACGTGCTGGGTGACAGCGCGGTGCTGAGCCTGACCACCGGCCTGAACTACTACAAGACGGTCGATGCCGGCAGCAAGAAGATGGGCGAGATCGACAACGACACCTACAGCCTGTCGTTCGGCCTCACCCACCAGGCGCACACGCTCACCGCCTCCTGGCAGCAGGTCAACGGCAACGAGTACTTCGACTACCTGCACGAAACCAACGGTATCTACCTGGCCAACTCCCTGCTGTCGGACTTCAACGGCCCGAACGAGAAATCCCTGCAGATTTCCTACGTGCTGAACATGGCCCAGTACGGCGTGCCAGGTCTGAAGTTCAACCTGTACAACGCCCGCGGCTGGGGCATCGACGGTACCCACTACCGCGGTACCGCCTACGACGTGCGTGGCATGGATGGCGAGACCCACTACGAGTGGGGCATCGGCACCAGCTATGCGGTGCAGAGCGGCATGCTGAAGGACACCAGCATCCGCGCCACCTATACCGCCCACCGCGCGAGCAAGGCCCAGGCCGACGGCAGCCTGGACGAGCTGCGCATCGTGACCACCATTCCGTTCAACATTCTCTGACCGCCACGGTCACGGCCCGGGCTTTCCGGGCCGTGACGTCTACGCTGGAGTCATTCGCAGGGAGGTTCCATGAAATCGCTACCGCTACGCGCTGCCCTGGCAGCGATCATCCTGGGCGCCGCCGGCAACCTCGCGGCCAAGCCCCTGGTGGTGTGCACCGAAGCCAGCCCCGAAGGTTTCGATATCGTCCAGTACACCACCGCGGTCACCGCCGACGCCTCGGCCGAAACCGTGTTCAACCGCCTGGTCGACTTCAAGCCCGGCACCACCGATATCCAGCCGGCGCTGGCCGATAGCTGGGACGTCAGCGCCGACGGCCTGACCTACACCTTCCACCTGCGCAAGGGCGTGAAGTTCCACACCACCGACTACTTCACTCCCACCCGTGACTTCAATGCCGACGACGTGCTGTGGAGCCTGAACCGCCAGTTCGATGCCAAGCACCCATGGCACGACAAGACCAGCGTCGGCTACCCCTATTTCGAGAGCATGGCCTTCGGGCAACTGCTCAAGTCGGTGAGCAAGACCGACGACCACACCGTGGTGATCACCCTGACCCGCCCGGAAGCGCCGTTCCTGCGTGACCTGGCCATGGCCTTCACCTCGATCTACTCCGCCGAGTACGGCGACCAGTTGCTCAAGGCCGGCAAGACCGGCGACCTGAACAGCAAGCCGATCGGCACCGGTCCGTTCGTGTTCCAGCGCTACAACAAGGACGCCCAGGTCCGCTTCAAGGCCAACCCCGACTACTTCCGCGGCAAGCCGCCCAGCGACACGCTGGTGTTCGCCATCGCCACCGACAACAACGTGCGCCTGCAGAAGCTACGGGCCAACGAATGCCAGATCGCCCTGTACCCCAAGCCCGACGACGTCCCGGCGATCAAGACCGATCCCAAGCTCAAGGTCGCCGAGATCGAAGCCCTGGTGACCGGCTACATCGCCATGAACACCGAGCACAAGTACCTTAGCGACGTGCGCGTGCGCAAGGCGATCAACATCGCCTTCGACCGCCAGACCCACGTCGACCAGTTGTTCGGCAAGGGCAACGCGCTGGTCGGGGTCAACCCCTACCCGCCGACCATGATCGGCTACAACACCGCCAACAAGAATCCGCCGCGCGACCTCGACAAGGCCCGCGCCCTGCTCAAGGAAGCCGGCGTTCCCGAAGGCACCGTCATCACCCTGTTCACCCGCAACGGTGGCGGCCCGACCAACCCCAATCCACGCCTTTCGGCAGAGATGCTGCAGGCCGACCTTGCCAAGATCGGGCTCAAGCTCGACATCCGCGTGATGGAATGGGCCGAGATGCTGCGCCGCGCCAAGAAGGGTGAAGCAGACCTGGTCTCCGCCGGCTGGGCCGGCGACAACGGTGACCCGGACAACTTCCTGACCCCGATGCTCAGTTGCGATGCCGCCAAGACCGGCGAGAACTATGCGCGCTGGTGCAACCCTAAGTTCCAGGAACTGATCACCCGTGCCCGCGAGATCATCGACAACGATGAACGCGCCAAGCTCTATAGCGAGGCGCTGGCGGTGTACGATGAGGATCAACCGTGGATCAGCATGGCCCACCCGAAGATGTTCACGGCCATGCGCGACAACGTAGAGGGATATGTCATCAACCCTCTGACCAATAACAACTTCGCCACCACCAAGGTGAAGTAGAAGAAAAACATGACCGCCGGCCTCTGCAAGGGCCGGCGGCTGCCTTGACCGGCCGATGAGGTACCTCCGACGATGTTGAGTTTTATTGCCCGGCGCCTGGGCCTGCTGATACCGACCTTCTTCGGTATCACCCTGCTGACCTTCGCGCTCATACGCCTGATCCCCGGCGACCCGGTGGAAGTGATGATGGGCGAGCGCAGGGTCGACCCTGAAATGCACGCCCAGGCCATGGAACGCCTTGGCCTGAACAAACCCCTGCCGGCCCAGTACATGGACTACATCGGCAAGCTTGCCCAAGGCGATCTCGGCGAATCGCTGCGCTCGCGCGAGAGCGTGTGGAAAGAGTTCACCACGCTGTTCCCCGCCACCCTGGAGCTGGCGTTCTGCGCGTTGATCTTCGCCGGCGTCTTCGGCCTGCTGGCCGGGGTGATCGCGGCGCTCAAGCGCGGATCCTTGTTCGACCATGGGGTGATGGGCGTCTCGCTCGCCGGCTACTCCATGCCCATTTTCTGGTGGGGCCTGATCCTCATCATGTTCTCGTCGGTGAGCATGGGCTGGACACCCGTGTCCGGGCGCATCGACCCGCTGTACGACGTCGAGCCGGTGACCGGTTTCATGCTGATCGACACCTTGCTGGTGGGCGATGAAGGCTCGTTCAAGGATGCCTTCATGCACCTGATCCTGCCGACCATCGTGCTCGGCACCATCCCGCTGGCGGTGATCGCCCGCATGACCCGCTCCTCGATGCTCGAAGTGCTGCGCGAAGACTACATTCGTACCGCCCGCGCCAAGGGCCTGTCGCCGGCCCGCGTGGTCTTCGTGCACGGCCTGCGCAATGCGCTGATCCCTGTGCTGACGGTGTTCGGTCTGCAGGTCGGCACCTTGCTCGCAGGTGCCGTGCTCACCGAAACCATCTTCTCCTGGCCGGGCATCGGCAAATGGCTGATCGAAGCCATTGGCGCCCGTGACTACCCCGTGGTCCAGAACGGTATCCTGTTGATCGCCTGCCTGGTGATCCTGGTCAACTTCGTCGTGGACATCCTCTACGGCCTGGCCAACCCACGCATCCGTCATCAGCGCTGAGGTCCCCGCCATGACTAATCCGACTTCCAACGCTGTGACCCAGGCTGCAACCGCCGACCACAGCCAGCTCTACCCCTCCCCGTACAAGGAGTTCTGGCAGGCCTTCTCGCGCAACAAGGGCGCAGTGGCAGGCCTGGCCTTCATGTGCCTGATCGTGTTCTGTGCGCTGTTCGCCCCATGGGTCGCACCACACAACCCCAGCGAGCAATACCGCGACTTCCTGCTGACCCCACCAGTCTGGCTCGAGGGCGGCACCTGGCAATTCATCCTCGGCACCGACGAACTGGGCCGCGACCTGCTTTCGCGCCTGATCCAGGGCGCAAGGCTGTCGCTGCTGATCGGCCTGTCGTCGGTGGTGATGTCGCTGATCCCCGGCATCCTGCTGGGCCTGTTCGCCGGGTTCTTCCCACGCTTGCTAGGCCCGTCGATCATGCGCCTGATGGACGTGATGCTGGCCCTGCCCTCGCTGCTGCTGGCCGTGGCCATCGTCGCCATCCTCGGCCCTGGCCTGATCAACACAGTGATCGCCATCGCCGTGGTCTCGCTGCCTTCCTACGTGCGCCTGACCCGCGCCGCGGTGATGGGCGAGCTGAACCGCGACTACGTCACCGCCGCACGCCTGGCCGGTGCCAGCCTGCCGCGCCTGATGTTCGTCACCGTGCTGCCCAACTGCATGGCACCACTGATCGTGCAGGCTACCTTGAGTTTCTCCTCGGCGATCCTCGACGCCGCCGCCCTGGGCTTCCTCGGCCTCGGTGTCCAGCCGCCCACCCCCGAATGGGGCACCATGCTGGCCTCTGCCCGCGACTACATCGAGCGCGCCTGGTGGGTGGTGAGCCTGCCTGGCCTGACGATCCTGCTCAGCGTGCTGGCAATCAACCTGATGGGCGACGGCCTGCGCGATGCGCTGGACCCGAAACTCAAGAACGCCGCCTGAGGAGAGCGCCATGTCACTGTTGCAGATCAACAACCTGAACGTGCGCTTCGGCGACGCCAACGCCGTCCCCGTGGTGGACGGCCTCGACCTGTCGGTAGACGCCGGCGAGATCCTCGCCATCGTCGGCGAGTCCGGCTCCGGCAAGTCGGTGACCATGATGGCCCTGATGGGCCTGATCGACGCCCCTGGGCGCATCACCGCCGACAGCCTCACCTTCGACGGCATCGACATGCTCAAGCTCAGCGGTCGTCAGCGCCGCAAGGTAGTGGGCAAGGACATCGCCATGGTCTTCCAGGACCCGATGACCGCACTCAATCCCAGCTACACCGTGGGCTACCAGATCGAGGAAGTGCTGCGCCAACACCTCGGTCTGAAGGGCAAGGCTGCACGCCAGCGCGCGTTGGAGCTGCTCAAGAAAGTCGAGATCCCGGCCGCCGAAAGCCGCCTGGACGCCTACCCGCACCAGCTCTCCGGCGGCATGAGCCAGCGCGTCGCGATCGCCATGGCGATTGCTGGCGAACCCAAGCTGCTGATCGCCGACGAACCGACCACCGCCCTCGATGTGACCATCCAGGCACAGATCATGGAACTGCTGGTCAACCTGCAGAAGGAGCGCAACATGGCGCTCATCCTGATCACCCACGACCTGGCCGTGGTTGCCGAAACCGCCAGGCGTGTGTGCGTGATGTATGCAGGGCAGGCGGTGGAGGTGGGCCAGGTGCCGGAGCTGTTCGACATCCCCGCACACCCCTACAGCGAAGCGCTGCTGGCAGCGATCCCCGAGCACAGCATCGGCGCCGAACGGCTGGCCACCCTGCCTGGCATCGTGCCCGGGCGCTATGACCGCCCCCAGGGTTGCCTGCTGTCACCTCGCTGCCCTTATGTACGTGACAACTGCCGGGCACAGCGTCCGGCCCTCGATCCCCAGGCCCACAGCCTGGTGCGCTGCTTCTACCCGTTGAACCAGGAGGTGGCGTGATGACTGTCGTTCTGTCCGCCCGTGAACTGACCCGTCACTACGAAGTCTCCCGCGGCCTGTTCAAGGGCCATGCACTGGTGCGCGCGCTCAATGGCGTGTCGTTCGAACTGGAGGCCGGCAAGACCCTGGCCGTGGTCGGCGAATCCGGCTGTGGCAAGTCCACCCTGGCCCGTGCCCTGACCTTGATCGAAGAGCCCTCTTCGGGCTCGCTGCAGATTGCCGGCACCGAGGTCAAAGGCGCTGACAAAGCCCAGCGCAAGCAGTTGCGCCGTGACGTGCAGATGGTCTTCCAGAGCCCCTATGCCTCGCTCAATCCGCGGCAGAAGATCGGCGATCAGTTGGCCGAGCCCTTGCTGATCAACACGTCGCTGAGCAAGGCCGAGCGCCGCGACAAGGTGCAGAAGATGATGCAGCAGGTCGGCCTGCGCCCTGAGCACTACCAGCGCTACCCGCACATGTTCTCCGGCGGTCAGCGCCAGCGTATCGCCCTGGCTCGGGCGATGATGCTGCAGCCCAAGGTGCTGGTGGCGGACGAACCGACCTCGGCGCTCGATGTATCGATCCAGGCCCAGGTGCTGAACCTGTTCATGGACCTGCAGAAAGAGTTCAACACCGCCTACGTGTTCATCTCGCACAACCTCGCGGTGGTGCGGCATGTCGCTGACCAGGTGCTGGTGATGTACCTGGGCCGCCCGGCGGAAATGGGGCCCAAGGAAGACATCTACGAGAAGCCGCTGCACCCCTACACGCAAGCGCTGCTCTCGGCGACCCCGGCCATTCACCCGGATCCGCTCAAACCGAAGATCCGTATCGCCGGCGAGCTGCCCAACCCGCTGAATCCGCCAGACGGCTGCGCCTTCCACAAGCGCTGCCCCTATGCCACGGAGCGTTGCGGCAAGGAGATTCCAGCGTTCAGGCAGGTCGGAACGCGGCAGGTGGCCTGTCACTACGCGGAGCAGTTTCTGTAAGCAGCATGAAGCCGCTACCGTAGGACAACAGTTGCAAGAAGGGCCGCAGTAGCGGCCCTTTTCTATTAGTGCATGAAGATCGCGATCAGAATGATCACCGGGATTGGCACCCCAAGCATCCAGAGCAGTATCGAGCGCATGATGGTTCCTCCAGTCGTGAATTCGAATTAGCGGACAACAGTGGTCGAAGCATGCAGCGCACGGTGGTCTTGCTCGACCCACCGCGCACCGTCACGCAGTCGGCCACCGAACAGGGCTGCGAAGCTGGCGAAGAACGCGCCGCACAGCAAGGCGATGAAGGTCCAGATGGCGGTCCAGGCCGCGACCTTGGCCGCAGTGTCGGCAGCTTCCTGGGCCGCCTGCTTGGCTTGCGCAGCATCCTGACGCGCCTCTTCATAGACTTGCTCGACCCGCGCCTGGGCTTCGGTTTGGGTCAGTCGGGTACGCTGGGCCACCAACTGGGCCAGGTAGGTGCGATCCTCGGCAGCCATCCCGCCATCGGCAGCCAGGCCACGGACCAGGATTCGGCTGGCCACGCCATTGGCCGCATCCTCGCTCACCGCGACCGGACCATCCCCACGGAACAGGCGATCGACGTAGTAACCCATGGGGTCGGCGGCGCCTGACGGCTTGCTCTTGTCATCCGCCATGGAAACGCTGGCGACGGCTCCGGAAGCGGCAGCAGCGCCTGCCGAGGCACCGGCACTGGCGAGTCCGCCAGCAGAGGACACGACCAGCAACGCAGTCACCAGGGTGGCGATGGCCCAGGACAGGAAGCCATGGGCGGTATCGCGGAAATACACCTCGTCACCATGCAGGTTGGCCCACTTCACCCGCAAGCGACCCGCCATATACCCGCCCAGCCCGGAGGCGAGGATCTGGGTAATCAGCAGCCAGACGATGGTGGATATCCCCAGCGCCTTGGCGCTGGCACCTTCGTTGGCCCAGGGAGATGAGGCGGCAAAGCCCAGGCCCGCGCCCAGTATCACGAGGATCAACGACAACGCCGCCGCAGCAGCGGCACCGGCGAAGATGGCGGCCCAGGATACGCCCGAGCGGTTCTGGGCCTCGGAAACAACGGTTGGCAGATCGGCAGTGGTAATCATGATTCGCGCCTTATGAGGGTGAGCAAAACTTCCTTTTTGTTTGCCACTGGATCAGTGCAGCGCGCGTGCCAGTTGTGACAAAAAATGACATCCAACTAAATCAATCACTTAGCTGAAAACCACTTCCTAGGATCGTGCGAATCGCCCGAACCCACCCATTCGAACTGGGCGTTATGCAGTCCCCGCTGCCCTGTGGCTTCTCAGGCCAGGCCGTGCGCCCTTGTCGCCCGGAGCGGCCCGATGCATTATCGGCCCATGACCGCCACTCTCCTTCCAGACGGCCCCGCCCAGACACCGCTCACTGCGGAAGTCGTCATGCGCTACCACTTGTGCTGGAAGCATCGCGACCTGGATGGGGTCATGGCGCTGTATCACCCAGAGATCCAGTACCACGACTTTTTCCAGAACCGCGTGCTCGGCTTCGACGAGCTGCGCGAATACGTGCGCGTCTCGTTGCCGCACGAAGCCGGGGAAGACATCGTCCACAGCGACCGCATCCGGGTCGACGGTTGCACAGCCTTCATCCAGTACCAGGTGACGGTCCAGGGCGGTGAAGGCCTGGTGGCCTTCCAGTCCAGCGAGGCGATCACGGTCAAGGACAACCTGATCTGGCGGGTCAACGAATACGGCACGCTGATCCGCCGCGACGGCAAGGGCGCCAGCGCCTCCGGGCCGCGTCCCGCGACCAGCCGCCTGGGCCTGTCGCCACGGCAACTGAGCACCATGGCCCAGGACCTGGAACATTACTTCCAGGCCCAGCGCCCCTACCTGGACCCTGAGCTGGACCTGCAACAGGTCGCACAGGAGAGCGGCTACAGCCGCAACCAGATCTCCTACCTGCTCAACCAGGTGCTCGGCCAGAGCTTCTACCGCTACGTCAACCAGGCCCGCCTGCAGCACCTGCTCGCCGGGCTCGATGGCGCGGGCTGCAGGGCGCCGATCGACGAACTGGCCTTTGCCGCCGGCTTCAATTCGCTGTCGGCCTTCTACAAGTGCTTTCGCGAACACACCGGGCTCTCGCCCAAGGCCTACGTGAAGCAGATTTCTCTGCGTGCACGCACGTAAGACAGCGAAGCGCCCGCCCTACTAGCATCGCTCCCAGAACCTTGAACGGAAGTGGGAGCAGTACCTGATGCAAGCCTGGCGCACGATCAGCCTCTGGATGGACCAGCTCGACGAGCCGCTCGACGCCCGCCCGTCGCTGCAGCAGGACCTGGATGTCGACGTGTGCATCATCGGTGCCGGCTACACCGGCCTGTGGACGGCCTACTACCTCAAGCGCCAGGCCCCGCACCTGCGCATCGCCATCCTCGAGGCCAACACCGCAGGCTTCGGTGCCTCCGGGCGCAATGGCGGCTGGCTGATGGGCAACCTGCTGGGCGAAGACCGCCTGCTGGCCGCCCTTTCCCCACAGCAGCGCCGCGCCAGCGTCGACCTGCTGCACGCCATCCCCGACGAAGTGCACGGCGTGCTGCAGCGCGAAGGCATCGACTGCGACTACCGCAAGGGTGGCGTCATCTACTGCGCCGCCCGCTACCCCGAGCAGGAGCGCAGCCTGCGCGCCTACCTCGACGACCTGTACCGCCAGGGCATGAACGAGGACGACTATCGCTGGCTCAAGCCCGAACAACTGGCCGGCCAACTGCGGGTCAGCAATGCCTACGGCGCGATCTTCAGCCCCCACGTCGCCACCATCCAGCCTGCCAAGCTGGTGCGCGGCCTGGCACGGGTGGTCGAGGGCATGGGCGTACCCATCTACGAAAACACCCCGGCCAGCGACTGGCAGACCGGTGAGGTGCGCACTGCCCAGGCCAAGGTCCGTTGCCAATGGGTCGTGCCGGCGGTCGAAGGCTACGCCGCCAGCCTGCCGCCGCTGGATCGCCATCAACTGCCCGTGCAGAGCCTGCTGGTGGCGACCGAGCCGCTGCCGGAATCGGCCTGGGAGCAGATCGGCCTGAGCCAGGGCCAGGCCTTCAGCGAAGGCAGCCGCCAGGTCACCTATGGTCAGCGCACCACCGACAACCGCCTGGTGTTCGGCGCCCGCGGCGGGTATCGCTTCGGTGGCCGCCTGCGCGAGGACTTCAGCCTCAGCGACGCCGAGATCGAGCTGCGCCGCTATCTGTTCGGCGAACTGTTCCCCCACCTGAAGAACGTGCGCATCACCCACTCCTGGGGCGGCAACCTGGGCATGGCGCGGCGCTTCCGCCCGCACATGCTGTGCGACCGCCAACGCGGCCTGGCGCTCTCGGGTGGCTATGGCGGCGAAGGTGTCGGCGCCACCAACCTGGGCGGGCGCACGCTCGCGGCGCTGATTCTCGGCCAGCACAACGAGCTGACCGCCCAGCCTTGGGTCCACGACAACCGCCCGCTGTCGAGCCTCGCCAGTTGGCCGCCCGAGCCCTGCCGCTGGCTAGGCTACAACGTGATCATCCAGAGTTTCGTCCACGAGGACCGCACCCTCGCCAACCCGGCCAGCCCGGCCTGGCGGCGACGCCTGGCCAGCGGCCTGGCCGGGTTCATGGAAGGTTTCATGCACTGAGTTGCACCCACTACCACAAGAGATCCTGCAGTCATGAGCATCACCCAGTTCAAGCACACCGACAGCGCCGCGCTGGAAACCTCCAACCCGGTCGCCGTCCCCCTCGGAGAACCCGTCGCAGTGACCTCGGCCACCTGCGTCGAACGCAACGATGGCGTCGAAACCGGTATCTGGGAATGCACCCCCGGGCGCTGGCGCCGGCAGATCGTGCAACAGGAGTTCTGCCATTTCATCAAGGGCCGCTGCACCTTCACCCCCGACGGTGGCGAACCCCTGGTCATAGAAGCCGGAGACGCACTGATGCTACCGGCCAACAGCACCGGGATCTGGGATATCCAGGAAACCGTGCGCAAGACCTACGTACTGATTTTCTGATCCGCTGATCGCCTGCCGTTCTTCGATAACAACAGACAAAGCAAGGTAAACCGGACATGCGCAAACTCCTCCTCGCCCCCCTGATGCTGGCTGC
>NZ_JABWRO010000096.1:0-23901 GCF_014268985.1 Pseudomonas sp. RW10S2
CACCTCCTATTTGGGCCTCATTATGAGGCTTGGAGGTGTCTACGAAACCAGGGGCGATTCACTGCCAGAACCAAAGAAGATCAGCGCCAGCCTAGCTTGAACAAGCATGTATGGTTAGAAAGCGGGTGGGTGTATGGCTATCGCAAGATTCACGATGAACTGAGAGAGCTAGGAAAGATCTGCGAACGAAATCGAGTCGGTCGCTTGATGCAGGCAGAGAGGCTGCGTTCGCAAACGGGCTATCGCCGTCGTCCAAGGGTTAAAGGCGCAGAGCCAGCAGTAGTATTGCTCAACCACCTTGCCCGGAAGTCCAGGGGCAGTGAGCCGAACGATTTATCATGCCAAGAGTGAGAAAGTTTTTGTGGAAGTCATTTGATTTCGCTATAAGGTTTGGCTTGAGTTTTGCGTTCGCCTCTTTTCGAGTTGCTTCTTGCCAAGCCTTGTTATGACTACAGTCTCCCCAAAAGCTCAAAAAATAAATCACCTAGCTTGATTCAATTTTGCAAATAATTGATAGCATTGATCCTGCTCAATTTTACAAGCCGTTACCTGGCGATTGAAAGATTAAGTTCGGCAACTAAAGAGTGTAAGTGGGTCTGCGGTGTTTTTTGTTCGGTTGCCTGCATCAATAATGGTTTATTTTTGCGGACTAATATTTCTACTCCATAAAGTGCGACCATAGGTATGGCAGGAAGTCACTATGGTTCATAAAAATATGATCCGCACTTTCGCACTCAGACGTCCACTGGGCAAGCACGCTCATTCACTAATGCCCTGAACTGTGTTTCTGTAAGTGGAATCTTTATTTTCTTTCCGTTACGGGTAATGGTGTGCCCTGAAAGCGTCATCACCTCATGGCCGGTCGCGGTAAAAATGGCACTCATAGGGTTTTTATTGAAAGGCGATACCTCTTCAAAAGTAATAATATGTCTGCTCCTCTCCAGTTCCCCAATGGAGGCGCGCCGGTAATCGATAGCGAAGCGGTATCCAATACTCCACTCTGTTGCCTCTCTTCGCTTATAGTTCAGGTGATAATACGAGGCCTCTTGCACGATCCGATATTCACTCCCGCCATACTCGACGACCTCACCATCCAGCGGCACCGACAAACGGGGACTATTCAACCCAAGGCCGATATCTACCACCCACACACGGGCATTCCACTCGACAATATTCAGAACGTGAGTGTCGGAGAAAGCGAACCACTGTTTTTCCGCATTATCGTAAATCGTGGCGGTAATCAGGCTGGCTACTAATCCACACTCCTCCATCACCAGGTGCAGCAGTGGGTTGAGTTCGTAGCAGAGGCCACCTTGCCCCTTGGTCAGAATTTTCTCGATAATGTAGGCTTGGCTCAATTGAATGTCAGGCGCATCGAAAACGCTCAAATTGTCGAAGGGCAACGAAATCAGGCTGCTGGCAATCATGCGGTTGATACCGTCATGATGCCAATCCATCGTTTTAGTCCAACCGATACGGCGGAAAAAAGCCGCGCTGATCCTGTTCATGACTCCACCTCCGTGAGTTACGATTCGCGAGCAATAAATGAGCGTAACACAGGTGCAATCACATTAGCCAGCACCTCGACATTATTCTTTACCAGAGCGAACGGTAAAGCCCCGGTATCCACGTGAGCCAGGAACTGTTGCTGCCTGTATAGCTGATACTGATACTTCATTTTGGCAAGGATCGTTTCAGGCGAGCCAATCATCATTGCATTATCAATCGCCAGCGAGTGGCGAAGGAAATCGATGGATACCGAATCAGAGCGTAATTCTCTCATCATACCGTTGAAATAAGGGTGAAACTCTTCAACCGCCTGCTCGTCGCTCTGCGCGGTATGAAACCAACTGGTCGTGGTGATGGGCATGTCCTCCATCTTATGACCTGCGGCCACGGCCGCTCGTCGGTAAGCGTCGATCGCCGTTTTAAAGCTCAGGGAACTCCCAGCCAGAGTGGTCATCACCATCGACAAACCTCTGTTCGCTGCGGCAATTGCACTACTGCTGTGGCCACCAACGGCGTGCCAAATTTTTAGTTTTCCATGCAGTGGCTGCGGGTAGATCCGCGCATTTGTCAGAGGGGCGCGAAACCTTCCCTGCCAGTTGATCGGCTGTTGCTGTGCACTGGCTTCATTGATCATTGTAAGCAGCTCGAGCTTTTCATCAAACAGTGCTTCATAATCGTTGGGTGAATACCCCAGCAAGCCAAAGCCGCCGATCCGCGAACCACGACCAGCCACGATCTCCGCGCGCCCATTCGAGATCAGGTCCAGTGTGCTAAAATCCTCATACACCCTTACCGGGTCAAGGGTACTGATTACGCTGACCGAACTCATCAAAGTAATGTTTTTTGTCGCTTGTGCCACAGCTCCCAAAATCACGGTATGCGCTGAGCTGACAAATCCCTTTTCGTGACTTTCACCCAGTGCATAGATATCAAGACCGGCCGCTTCAGCCTGCATGGCCATGTCGATTAAATGCCTGACCCGTTCCTGTTCCGTGGATTTCTTACCGGTTATCGGATCTGTCAGATGGGCACCGATAGATGAGATGCCGATTTTGAATGGTGATGTATTGTTATTCATAATGAACTACTCAACGAATTCTTTCTTGCTGCTCAACAGGCAGAGGGGCTGGTTAGCTACCGATCTGCCATTGATTATTTGAGCAGGCCTAATTGCTTCATAAAGGAGCAGCCATCGTAAATAACCACTCATCGTTCAGTCCCTTTCTCATTCCAGTGGCAAATCGTCGCCATTTCCATTTCAGGGAGTTTACCAGTTGGATAAGTCAATGTGTCATCCTCCAACACCATCGGTTCTTATTTGAGCGGATGACGGCCTCAACGCTATGATGCCTCCAAGCGCCCCTGGCCTCGATGTACTGGGTTACTTTTTGCCGCACCGTGTAAATCAATTCTGCAGGAAACTGTCTTCCAGCATCAAGCCTCCAGATCATCGTCAGCACCAGGCGATAATGAACTCATTTCATTCAAGCATAGACCCGCCTAATGCCATTTCTGATCCTTTTTCTCGACTTTGACCCTTGAAAGTATCATTTCTGTCATTTCCTAAAGGCCAATTATTCGCAAAAACCTCTAGGGAAACTCCGAACAAGTTGCTCATCAGCCGAAAATGGGCGGATTGAGGATGCCGAAAAGCCCGATTTTCAGAAGCTGATTATTGGATAACCAAGGCAACGCCTTGGTTATCTGCCCTCACGGGCGCACCTCTCCCGCAGCAGGCAATAATTGCCGGCGCACCATCCACAGATTCGATAGGGCAAACAGCGTGGTCAGTTGCGCCGTGTTCTTGGCCAAGCCACGGAAGCGGGTTTTCACATACCCGAATTGACGTTTGATCACTCGGAATGGATGTTCCACCTTCGCTCGCGCCTGCGCTTCGACCTTCTCGATCTTGCGCCTGGCTTTGTAGAGCACGCTGCGTTTGCTCAAGTGCTTGTAGGTGCTACGACGAGCCGCAATCTGCCAGATCACTGGCCGCCCTTCATGCTCCGGTCGTTTCTCCACGCCGGTATAACCCGCATCGGCACAGATGACATTTTCGTCGCCATGCAACAGGTGAGCGACCTCCGTTACATCAGCCACATTCGCCGCAGTGCCGTGGACGTGGTGCATCAGGCCCGACTCGGCATCGGCACCGATATGCGCCTTCATGCCGAAGAAGTACTGGTTACCCTTCTTCGTTTGATGCATCTCAGGATCACGCTTGCCGTCCTTGTTCTTGGTCGAACTGGGTGCGTGGATGATGGTGGCGTCGACGATGGTGCCCTGGCGCAACGACAGGCCTTTATCTCTCAGGTAATTGTTGATGGTCTCCAGAATGCCCGACGCCAGTTGGTGCTTCTCCAGCAGGTGCCGGAAATTCATGATCGTCGTGTCTTCGGGGATCGGAGCGCTGAGCGTCAGTCGCGCAAACTGGCGCATCGAAGTGATCTCGTACAGAGCCTCTTCCATGGCTGGGTCGCTCAGCGAGAACCAGTTCTGCAGCAGGTGAACACGCAGCATGGTTTCCAGTGGGTACGGCTTGCGACCACCGCCGGCCTTTGGATAGTGCGGCTCGATCAATGCCACCAAACCGCTCCACGGTACCACCTGTTCCATCTCGGCCAGGAAACGCTCGCGACGGGTTTGCTTTCGCTTACCGGCGTACTCGAAATCGGAAAAGCTCATCTGACTCATGTAATGGCGGGCTTGTAGAGGGCAGTTGGACGAAGGGCTATTTCAGCACAGGTCAGATGGCCTGTGCTGACTTGATCGGAGAATCCCTAAAAACATCTCAAATAGAGCTGGCCCTGTTCACCCTCGAGAATACCGTTTCCGTAAATAATAACTGACGAAAAAATTACCCAAGTGAGTGGAGAGGAATGGATTTCATTAAAGGTGTCAAGTCATCCTGACATCGTGTCTACGTTTCGTGACAAGTGGCCGACGGCTTTGCCAGTTTCTGGAGAAGGGCGTACTATTTGCGACAAATTTGGTCGGAGATTGATATGTCGTTATACAGCGCGGGCGTCGAGTACGGCATTCACTGCCTGCTGTTTCTCATCGACGAGCGCGGCGACAGCCGCGAGTCCAGCGTGCGCGATCTCGCCGAACTGCAAGGGGTGCCGCAGGAATACCTGGCCAAGGTCTTCACCAAGTTGGCGCGTGCCGGGCTGGTGGCGGCCACCGAAGGCGTGCGCGGCGGTTTTCGCCTGGCCCGGCCTTCGGATGAAATCACCGTGCTGGATATCGTCAATGCCATCGATGGGCCGAAGAAGATCTTCGATTGCCGCGAGATCCGCGAGCGCTGCTCGCTGTTCGACGGCACGGCGCCAGGATGGGCAACCGAGGGCACCTGTGCCATCCATGCGGTGATGCTCAGCGCGCAGAAACGCATGGAAGAGGCACTGGCCCAGCAGACCATCCTCGACCTGGCGCGGCGTTTCGGGCGCAAGGCGCCGGCCGAGTTCGGGCAGAAGGTCAACGACTGGATGAGCGAGCGGCGCGATGGCAAGGGTGGGGCGGCGGAAATCGCGCTCAAGCAGCTCTAGTCGGTGGCGCTCCCGTAAAACACTGCCAGCCAGACTGTCGTCGCATCGGCTTGCGTCCACTCTACGCGGTGCCTGCAATGTGGCGGGATATCCAGGTGGTCGCCCGCCTTTAGTATGCGTGTTTCGCTCTCGTGCTCCAGGCGTAACCCGGCGCTGCCGCTGAGTACCACAACCCACTCGCCTTCGGCCTGGTCGTACCAGAAACCGGGCGGGCTGCATTGGCCGCTGGAGACGATGCGCTCGATGCGCAGTCCCGGGCGGCGCAGCAGCTCGTCGAATTGCTCGGCTGTTGCAGGGTCGAGCGGGGGCAGGGGGCTGAACAGGTTGTCGGGCATGGACGTTTGCCTTTCTTGATTCCGGACTGTGATTGTAGGAAGGTTCCGGGATTTTCTGCACGGAACCACGCCAATGGACAAGCTGCTAGCCATCAAGATGTTCATGGCGACTGTTGAGGCTCAGGGCTTTTCCGCTGCCGGCCGAAGGCTCGGGGTCGCGACCTCGTCGGTGACGCGCCTGGTCGATGCGTTGGAAAGCGAGCTGGGTACCAGCCTGCTCAACCGCTCGACCCGGCAGGTCAGCCTGACCGAGGCGGGCGTCGGCTACTATCAGCGCGCCCGCGCTATCGTTGCGGCCCTGGCCGAGGCCGATGCCAGCGTCGCCGATCGTGGACAGGAACCGGTGGGCGTGCTCCGCCTGTGCCTGCCGGTGGAGTTCGGGCGGCGGATGATCGCGCCACACCTGGGGCGCTTCATGGCCCGCTACCCCGCGCTGGAGCTGGATATCGACCTGAGCGATCGCTTCGACGATTTGCTTGACGGGCGCTATGACCTGTCCATTCGCCTGGGTGATCCGGCGCCGAGCGACGAGCTGGTCAGCCGGACCCTGGGCACTTTCGAGCGCTGGCTGGTGGCCAGCCCGGACTACCTGGCCAGCCATCCTGCGCTCGAGCACCCCGCGCAACTGAGCGAGCATGCCTGCTTGCGCTTTCGCTATGGTGGCCTGGGGCGACCGTGGCAACTGCGCCAAGGTGATGAGCTGATCGAGGTGGATGTGACCGGGCCCTTGCGCTGCGCCAACTCCGATTTACTGCGCGAGGCGGCGGTGGCGGGCAGTGGTGTCAGCCTGCTGGCTGACTGGTTGGTACGTGACGATGTCACTGCCGGGCGTCTGGTGCGGTTGTTCCCGGGCTGGCAGGCCAATCCGATCGCTGCCAGTGGCAATATCAACGCCTTGTATCTGCCCAACCATCGTTGGTCGCGGCGGGTAACGGCTTTCATCGAGTTCTGCGAGTCGTTGCTCAGGCCTTGAACGTGGTGGCGTTGCGCCTGGCGCAACGGCGCTTTGCGCTGTGGCCCGATTCCCTCGGCAGGCCCTGGCCGCTAAGGTGCGTCGCATGTCTTGCCATGTGTGAAGAATCTGAAATGACTGCTTCTTTAGCGACATCCTCTACGTCCGGCACATCACTGAGCCGAGGCCTGGTGACGCTGCTGGCGTTCTGCTGTGGTGCCATCGTTGCCAACATCTACTACGCCCAACCCATCGTCGGCCTGATTGCGCCTGACCTTGGGCTGTCCACCGAGCGTGCCAGCCTGATCGTCTCGCTTACCCAGCTGGGTTACGCCCTGGGCCTGCTGTTGCTGGTGCCGTTGGCCGACCTGGTGGAGAACCGTCGGCTGATGATCGCCACGGCTGTGCTGTCTTGCGCCAGCCTGCTCCTGGCGGGCAGCAGCGGGCATGGCCAAGGTGAGCTGTTTCTCGGTTATGCCTTGCTGATCGGCTTCAGTTCGGTGGCGGTGCAGATGCTGATCCCACTGGCTGCGCATCTGTCGCCGGAGCAACAGCGTGGCCGGGTGGTGGGCAACATCATGGGTGGCCTGCTGTTGGGCATCCTGCTGGCACGGCCCTTGTCGAGCCTGGTGGCCGATCACTTCGGCTGGCGTGCCGTGTTCCTGGGGGCGGCGGTGCTGATGGCGGCAATCGTCGTGCTGCTGGCCGTGACCCTGCCGCGACGTGTGCCGGAGCACAAGGCCAGCTACGTCGAGTTGATGGCCTCGCTGGGCGGGCTGCTTCGGCGCTACCCGTTGCTGCGCCAGCGTTCGCTGTATCAGGGCCTGATGTTCGCGACGTTCAGCCTGTACTGGACCGCCGTGCCCCTGGCGCTGGCGACCGAACATGGCCTGTCGCAGAGCCAGATCGCGTTGTTCGCGCTGGTGGGCGCGGTGGGCGCGATTGCTGCACCGATTGCCGGTCGCCTTGCCGATGCCGGGCATGCGCGCCAGGCGTCGTTGCTGGCCTTGGTGCTGGCGCCAGTGTCGCTGCTGTTCGGATTGAGTGCGCCGGGCTACAGCGTGATCGGCCTGGGGTTGACCGGGGTGCTGCTGGACTTCGCCGTGCAGATGAACATGGTGATCGGCCAGCGTGAGGTGTACGCGCTGGACCCGGCCAGCCGTGGGCGGCTCAATGCCGTGTACATGACCAGTATCTTCATCGGCGGTGCGCTGGGGTCGGCGGTGGCCAGTGCCTTGTATGCGGGTTATGGCTGGAATGGCGTGGCGCTGGTGGGCGCGGTATTGCCGGGGCTGGCGCTGGTGATCTTCCTGATGGTTGCGCGACGGGCTTGAACCACCCTTCGGTAGGCGCGGGCCAAGTCGCAGCGGCGAACCGCCGCTCCTGTCGAGGAGCAGGTTACGCCTGCATCTCTTTGATCAACGCCCACAGCCGTGGGTCATTGTAATCCTCGATCACCAGTTGCGCGCCGGCCTGCAGCAGGCGCTCGGCTGGTTGGGTGGTGGCCAGGGCCACGGTGAAGATCCCGGCGTCGACCGCCGCTTTCACGCCGGGCAGTGAGTCCTCGAAGGCCAGTGCCTGCTCTGCCTTGGCTTCCAGGCGCTGGAGGCCGGTGAGGTAGGGCAAGGGGTCGGGCTTGGGCCGGGCCAGCTCGTCGGCCACCAGCACATGCTCGAAGCGCTTGCCCAGGCCCATGGCCCCTAGCATGTGCTCGGCATTCAGCCGTGGGGCATTGGTCACCACGCACATGCCGATGCCGTGGCGCTCGGCGTGGTCCAGCAGGCGCAGCAGGCCCGGCATCGGCTCGAGCGTGGGCGACATGTCGCGGAACAACGCCTCCTTGCGGTCGGCCAGAGCCTTGCACTCAGCTGCATCGGCCTGGGGGAACAGCTCCTTGAACAGCAAACCGTTGGAACGCCCGCTGACCTGGGCGTTGAATTGCTCCTGGGTCAGTTCGCGGCCGTCGTACTCGTGCAGCAGCTTGCGAAATGCCTGCAGGTGGAGGGTGTCGGTGTCGGTGAGGGTCCCATCGAGGTCGAACAGCAGGGCGGTCAGCATCGGGCATCCTGGCAGTGAAGAAACAATTCAGCAGCAGCCATCATACCTGTATTGATCGATGACCGGTCAAGGGCCTCGACATCACGCCATGGGCAGTCGCAAGGTGGCTGCCAGCCCTTTGTGCGGTCGATTTTTCAGTCGCACCTGACCCCCAAGGCGATCGATGATAGTCGCCACTATCGAAAGACCCAGACCTGCGCCGTTCGTGGTGTTACGACTGTAGAACCGTTCGAAGACACGGGAAAGACTCGCTTCATCGATACCCGGGCCTTCATCCTCGACCACTAATTCGAAGGCGTTGTCCAGGCGCTTGAGTGACACGATGATGCGGCCTGCCGGCGGTGAATGCTCTACCGCGTTGGACACCAGGTTCTGCAGGGCGATGCCCAGCGCGCCAGCATCGATCACCAAGTGATGGTCGCCTTCGTCGATCTCCAGGGAGGGCTCCAGCCCCCGGTCCAGTATCCATGGGGTCAGATCGGCCAGTGTGTCGGCGACCACTTCGGCCAGGTCTACGCGGGTAGTCGCACGCTGACCCAGCCGGGGCTCGACGCGGGCCAGTGTCAGCAGCTGATTGACCACTCGCGTCAACCGATCGACCCCGCCCATGAGAAAGCCCAGCGCTTTTTGCCGCTCGCTATCGTTACTGGCAGCCAAGGCGTTCTGTGCATGCAGGCGCAGGACCGCCAACGGCGTGCGCATTTCGTGGGCGGCATCGGCGATGAACCGATGCTCGCGCCGTAGCAGGTCCTTGATCTGGGCCAGCAAGCGGTTGATGGCGGCCTGCATGGGCTCAAGCTCCGAGGGCAGGGGCACCAGTTGCAGAGGCTCCAGCGAGTCGGCGTGACGCCCGCGTATGACATTGGCCATGTTCTGGAGCGGTCCAAGTCCCCAGCCAATGGCGGCCCAGACCAGCAATGCCAATGCCAGGCTGCCGAGTAGAAAAGGCAGCAAGGTGTGACGCACGATGCGGTCGATCAGGTCGTAACGTACGTCGTCACGCTCGCCTACCCAGATCACCCAGTGTTTCTCCGGCACCGGTAACACGAAACCACGCCACTGTTCGCCAGCGGAGGTGAAATCGGAGAAGCCCGCCGCAGTTGGAGGCGGCATCGCCGGCGCGCTGGGGGTATGCACCAGCAGGCCTGCCCCCTCCTGCCACACCTGGAAAGCCAGTTTGCTTTCATACGGGTGCCCGACCTGATGCCGTCCTGCCTTGCTCAGAGCCTCGTTGAAGGCCTGATACAGCACTTCCCGTGAGCCTTCCTGCACCGGCATGTTCATGACGCCCTGTAGCAGGCGAGCATTCTGGGCGAGGTGGGCGTCATAGACTTCGTTAATCTCGCGGCGGCTGTCGTGATAGTTGTAGAGCGCCAGCAGGCCGGTGC
Source organism: Pseudomonas sp. RW10S2 (assembly GCF_014268985.1). Classification (NCBI taxonomy): domain Bacteria; kingdom Pseudomonadati; phylum Pseudomonadota; class Gammaproteobacteria; order Pseudomonadales; family Pseudomonadaceae; genus Pseudomonas; species Pseudomonas sp. RW10S2. The sequence goes on from NZ_JABWRO010000096.1 coordinate 9,791, forward strand.
CCAGTAGCAGCAATAGCATCACCCGCCAGAGTGTGCGTTGGCGTAGCGAAGTCATGCCTTCGCCTCGACCAGGTAGCCGATCCCGCGCACCGTCCGAATCAGACCGTTGAACAGCTTCTTGCGCAGGTGGTAGATATTGACCTCCAGGGTATTGCTCTCGGGCTCTTCGTCCCAGCCATACAGTAGCTGGGTCAGGCGTTCACGGGTGAAGACCCTGCCCGGTTGCGCCAACAGTTCGTGCAGCAGCAGGTATTCCTTGGGGGTCAGCACCACCTCGTTACCTTTGTAGTGCACTTGCTGGGTGGCCGGATCGAGGCTGACGCCTGCATGCTCGATCAACAGCTTGGCGCGCCCGGCGCTGCGCCGCAGCAAGGCGCGCAAGCGCGCCTTGAGCTCGTTGAGGTCGAAAGGCTTGACCAGGTAATCGTCAGCGCCGGCATCGAGGCCGGAGATACGGTCGTCCAGTGCATCCCGTGCCGTGAGGATCAGCACCGGCAGGCTTTCGCCGCCGGCGCGTACCCGTCGCAACAGTTCCAGGCCATCCATGCGAGGCAGACCAAGATCCAGAATCACCAGGTCGAAGCTCTCATGTTGCAGCGCATGCAAGCCACTGACACCGTCACGAAGCCAGTCCAGGGTGTAGCCCTCCTGGCGCAAACCGTCACAGATCCCTTCACCCAGTGCAATTTCGTCTTCAACCAGCAGCAGCCGCATGCTCAGTCCTGTTTGTCCTTGATCATTTTCATTAAAGCATCGATATCGCCGCGCCGACCTTGGTCAGCCAACTCACGTCCTGGTCGCGGTGGGGCTTGCAAGGCTTTGTGCAGGGCTTGAGTGGCTTCAGGATAACGCTTCTGCCGGTAGAGGTGATCGGCCCAGAAGTAGTTGCTGTCGATCCCGTTGGGGTTGATCTGCAGGGCTTGGCGCAGCAAGGCGTCTGCCTTGTCGGAATCGCCGAACCCGATCGGCCAGCCAGGCACTTGGTCGTATAGCGTGCCGAGACTGGTGTAGGCCGAACCCTGCAAGGCGTTGGGGTCCAGTTTCATGGCTTGTTCCAGGCTGGCCTTCGCCGCCTTGACCTTGCTCAATGCGCCAAGGCCACCTGTAGCCCCGGCCCAGCTGCTGTTGATGATGCCTTGCCAGATCAAGGGTTCAGGGGTGCCGGGGTACTGATGCACGAACGTGGCGGCATCGCCAGCCAGCTTTTCAAGCGCGTCGGCGCGTTTTTCCTTGGGCAGTTGATACTGGATCTGCGCCCAGCGCTGCTGCAGGCTGCTCAGGTGTTCGGAGCCGGCTTGGTCCAATGCCCAGGTCAAAGGTGTGAATGCCAGCAAGCTGGCGACGAACAGGCGCTTCATTTGATTGACTCCTTGGAGTGGTTACCGATATAGCGGCGAATGACGGGCAGTTGCTTGCGTAGCGCCCGATCGACGATGCCTGGCAGCATGCTGTTGATTCGCACGAAGAGTTTTTCCGGCCAGCCCAGGTATACCTCGCTGCGCTCGGACTCCACGGCCTCGAGCACAGCGCGCGCGACATCTGCCGGGTCGTCCATGCCGACCTTCAGCGCCTGGTTGAGCGCGGTCGCGGCGCTGCTGTTCATGGCGGTATGAGTTGCCCGTGGGGCGGCGTACAGGACGTTGACCGTGGTGTCGGCCAGCTCACGGCGTAACGCCTCCGAGAACCCGCGCAAGGCGAACTTGCTGGCGCAGTAGGTGGCGTAGCCCGGATAGCCGATCGATCCATAGGTTGAGCCGACGTTGACCACCAGCGCCTTGGGCTGAGCACGCAGCAGTGGCAGGCAGGCACGTGTCAGTTGCAGCGGCGCCTTCAGATTGATGTCCAGCAGTTCGTCGAGCGCCTGCTCGTCCAGCTGATCGAGCAGGGCGAAGCTGTTCACGCCAGCGGCGTTGATCAGCACGTTGACGTGGCCCCTCTCGCGGGCGCGGGCGACCACCTGTTCTCGCCCCTCTCGTGTGCGCAGGTCGGCGGCTTGCCAGTACAGACGGTCCGGGTATCGGTTCATCAGGCTGGCCAGCTTGCCCATGTGTCGGCTGACGGCCAGCACCTGGGCACCGGCAGCGCACAACTGCTCGGCCAGCTCCAGGCCAATGCCGCCACTGGCGCCGGTAAGGATCACGACAGATTCAGGCAAACGCATGATTCACCTCATGCTGCCCAGCGCGTGGCAAGCCTTGGAACATCTCGGTGTACAGGCGATAGACGACTTTCGCTGCGTGGATGACGGCCTGTTGATCCGCAGCATCGTCGAGACGGTCCATCAACTGTTTGTAGGTCTGCATGTGGCCCTGGTCGAGCGCACCATGGGAGCTGAGGTAGCTGAACGCTTGGTTAGGCAGGCCCAGGGTGCTTTGGATGGTGCCCGCCGCCTGGGTGGCCAGGGCGATGCTGGTGCCTTCGAGCACGTTGACCATGCCGAACAGGCCGACCGGGTTGCCGCGAGCAATCAGGTCGTAGAGGTAGGCGACCATCAGCTCTATCGACAGTGCCGGTCGACCATCACGTACCGCTTCCCAGTCACCGCCGCACGCCTTGATGTCGTTGAGAATCCACTGCTCGTGGCCGTACTCCTCCTCGATGTATTCGCACACCGCGCCGCGCAGCCACTCCAGCCGCGACGGCAAGCGTGCGCCACAGGCCATCATCAGTGGAACGGTGTGACGAACATGGTGGTAGGCCTGGGTCAGGAAGGCGACATAGCTGTCCAGGCTGACCTGGCCGGCCAAGGCTTCACGGATCACCGGCACAGCGAACAATGCCTGGCGTTGTTGGGCTGTCTGTGTTTGCAGGGTGTCGAAAAAGGACATGGTAGACCTCACAAAGAAATGTCGGATAACAACGTGTGGTAACGCTTCAGGATCGCCTCGCGCCGAGGACGGCCATTGGCAGTCAGGGTCTCGTCATGGATGCTCAGTGGGCTCGGCAAACGGCGCCATGCAGACACTCGGGCGTAATCGGGCAGTTGCGCGTTGCAGTGCTGCACGGCTTGCTCGATGGCTTCATCGCTGGCGGTGGGGTCCAGTGGCCACAGCAGTGCCAGGTTGTGCGGCAAGGCTTCGCCATGTACGAATGCCTGGGCGATGACGCCGCTCTGGGTCAGCTCGGCTTCAACCCACTCTGGGTTGACGTTGCGCCCGAAGCTGGTGATGAACTGGTGTTTCTTGCGCCCGTTCAGGTACAGGTAGCCCTCGTCGTCGAGGTGGCCGAGATCGCCGGTCGCCCACCATGACTGGGTAAACGGGGCGTCCTCCAGGTAGCCAAGCAAGGTCGAGCCGGCCACCAGCACCTCGCCGTCCTCGGCAATGCGCACCTGCACGTGGGGCAATGGCTTGCCGACGCTGCCAGGGCGAATGGCCCCCGGACGGTTCAGCGCAACCACAGACGCGCATTCCGACAGACCATACCCTTCGAACACCGGTAGCCCGACCGCTTCGGCCCGTGCCAGCAGGCTTGGCGATACCCGTGCACCGCCCACCGCGACTAAACGCAGTGGGCCAACGCGCATCAGTCCGCGCTCGATGGCCATGACCAGCCCCATCAGCAATTGCGGTACGAGTATCAGGCTCTGCGCACCGCTGAGCGCAATGACGCCCAGCAGCCGCTTGAAGTCGACCTGGCTCGCCCCGTTCATGCCCAACTGCTGCTGCGGATATAGCTGTACACAGGCGCCCGCCATCAGTGCGGCGTAGACGCCAATATTCTCCAGCAGCACACCCACTGGCAGCACTGCCAGATAGTGCAGTGTTTCGGCTGGTCGGCTGGCAGCTTCCAGCTCGCGCGCTACACGCAGTATGGCTTCGGCGCTGAGGCAGACACCTTTGGGGTTGCCGGTGCTGCCAGAGGTGTAGGTGATCTTGGCTGTGCCATCAGGCAATTGCGCGCAGGTCGCGTTTTCGCGTACCCAGAACTCACCATTCTGGACAAATCCCTTGTCTAGCAGATGCGGCGTCCACTGCGTCGTGCACAACACGGCTGATGCACCGCTTTGGACAATGCAGTGATCGAACTGCGCCGCACTGAAGAACGACGGCACGATCACGCAGGGGCGCTCTGCGAACAAGGCCGCCAGATCCCAGAACAACAGCTCAGGGCCGTTATCCAGGGCCAGTACCAATGTACCCGCAGGTTGTCGATGCAGCACCTGAGCGCGCAGCTCCACCTCTGCGAGCAATTGCCGATAGGTGTAACGGTCAGTCGCACCCTTGACCGCCACGGCACCTGCATGATCACGTGCGAACGACATCAGTTGCTCGCGGAAACGCTCCAGTTCACGCAGCATGACCGGCCTCCCTGGCAATCGCGGGAAAGCCCAGTCGTTGGAATACGCCGGATCGGGTCAACGCGTCGAAGCCATCGCCGATGCGCCCGACGAACACCTGGGGGCGTTGGTCATAGTAGGTCCCCCATTGGTCTACCTGGCCTGGTAAGCGGTTTGGGTCGGCCGACGCCAGCACGGTGGGTGTCAGCCCTAGCCGCCGAAAGCTGTTGATCAAGGTCGCGGCGCCGGTGAATGCGACCCACTCAAGGCCACGGATGGCAAGCAGCCAGGTGATGGCAATGATAATGATGCGGGCGCTGCCGGCGCTGAGCGAAGCCAGGTTGCCTACCTCGACCATGCAGGCGCGGCTTGGCGAAGTGCCTGTGAGCTGGGAAACGGCGGCCTCCAAGGGCATGTCCAGATACTTTTCGAGGAAAAGCGGACCCTCGCAGGCGGGGCGCATGCCTGCAGCTGCGATCAGTTGGCCGTGACTGTCCTGCAATGCCAGCAGCTCTGGCAGGTAATGCTGCACATCGGCCTGGTGCACGGTGGCAAAACATTGGTGGATAAAGTGCTCCAAGTCCTTGCGCGTGGGGTCATCCGCTCGATGAAGCGACAGGTGCGCGCGATGATCCGGGTGATTGCCGATAGCGAGTGGGAGCAGGCTGCTCCATTGAGATTCGGTCATGAAACTCCCCCCAATTGGGCTTGACGGGGTGGATTATCGGTATCGAATCTGAATGGAATCTGAAGTGGTGCGTTCGATGTCGGTTGCGCGCCACAGGGGCGCTGTTCGAGGGCGTCGGCCTGGGCAAAGACCCGAGGTGCGGCGACGAAGGGGGCTGTTCAGTGTTCCTGGAAAAGAGTACAAATGTGCTCCATGGACAAATTATCCCCCAAACGCCGCGCCATTCTCGAATTCATCCGCGAGCGCATCGCCGACCACGGCCAGCCGCCGAGCCTGGCCGATATCGCCGAGCGCTTCGGTTTTGCCTCGCGCAGCGTGGCGCGCAAGCACATCACCGCCCTGCATGAGGGCGGCTACATCGAGGTCACGCCTAACCAGGCGCGAGGCATTCGCCTGGCCGAACCGCTGCGCCGCCCGGAGATCCTCGAGATTCCGGTGCTTGGCCGGGTCGCCGCCGGTGCACCGATCGGCCCGGACCTGGGCATCCACGAACAACTGCTGATCGACCCCAGCCTGTTCCGCCGCACGCCCGACTACCTGCTCAAGGTGCGGGGCGATTCGATGATCGGCGACGGCATCCTCGACGGCGATCTGGTTGGCATTCTCCAGCAGGCCGATGCCCGTGACGGGCAGATCGTCGTCGCGCGGCTCGATGGCGAGGTCACCATCAAGCGCCTGCAACGGGTGGTTGGCGGCTATCGGCTGTTGCCGCGCAACCCGGCCTATGCCCCCATCGACGTGGGCCCCGAGCACGACTTCTGCATCGAAGGCGTGTTCTGCGGCCTGCTGAGGCGTGACTGATGGGCGCGGTGGTCGATCTCGAGGGGCTGCTCGACCAGCGCCGAATCTGGCGTGGGCGGCAGGTTCAGGCGCGCCCGCTCGGCCTGCAGCCCACCGGTCATGCCGTGCTGGACGAGCGTCTGCCTGAGGGGGGCTGGCCGTCGGCGGCGCTCAGCGAGTTGCTGCTGGCCAGCCCCGGTTGCGGTGAGCTGCAGTTGCTCTGGCCGACACTCGCCCGGCTGAGTGGCGAGGGTGGGCGGGTGGTGCTGGTGGCGCCGCCATTCATTCCCTACGCACCGGCCTGGCAGGCGGCAGGCGTCGATCTGCGCTGGCTGGCGCAGGTCGCGGCTGAGCCGGACGATGCCCTGTGGGCTGCCGAGCAGTGCCTGCGCTCTGGCAGTTGTGCCGCGGTGCTGTGCTGGCCGGAACGCACCGACGACCGAGCGTTGCGCCGCCTGCAGGTGGCCGCTGAAACCGGCGATGCGCTGGCCTTCGCCTGTCGATCCCAGCAGGCGGCACACAACCCGTCGCCTGCGGCTTTGCGTATCGCCATCGATACGCGTCCGGCACAGTGGCGCGTGCTCAAGTGCCGTGGCGGCCTGGTGCCGGCCACGCCCATCGCTGCTCCCGGACGAGGCTGATGCGCCATGCTCTGGGCCTGCATCCTGCTGCCGCAACTGGCGCTGGACACTGTCCAGCGCGGACGGGACGACGCCGATTCACCACTGGTATTGCTGGGCGGCACAACTCAACGGCGCGTGTTGCAGGCGGTCAATGCGGCGGCCGCCGACCTGGGCCTGCGCGCCGGGCAGACGTTGGCTGCCGCCCGGGCCCTGGCTGACGGCTTCACCTGTGTCGAGGCCGATCCGGCGCGTATCGATGAGGTACAGCAACTGTTGGCGGCCTGGGCCTATCGGTTCAGCGCCCAGGTCAGCCTGCACTATCCACGTGCGTTGTTGCTGGAGGTGGGGTCGAGCCTGCAACTGTTCGGTCCGTGGTCGAGTTTCGGGGCGCGCCTGCGTACAGAGCTGCAGGGGCTCGGCCTGCGCCATCGAATTGTGCTGGCGAGCAACCCGGTGGCGGCACGCATGCTGGCCAACGGGCACGATGGCTTGGCGCTGACCTGCGCCGAGCAGACGCGCGCGGCATTGGCGAACATGCCTCTGGACCGGGTGGGCTTGCCTGCCGATGCCGCCCAAGCCTTCTCGCGCATGGGCTTGCGTCGGCTGGGGGAGGTCATGGCCTTGCCGCGCGCTGCCCTGGCCAAGCGTTTTGCTGCGCCTGTGCAGTTGCACCTGGACCAACTCTTCGGCCAGCGTGCGCTGGGGCTGGATTTCTATCAGCCGCCAGACCGCTTCGAGTCCAGGCTGGAGCTGAATTTCGATGTGGAATCGCACCAGGCGTTGTTGTTTCCCCTGCGCCGGTTGATCAACGATCTGGCCGCCTTTCTTGCCGGGCGTGACTGCGGCGTGCAGCGCTTCGACCTGCATCTGGAGCACGCCGAAGGGCCGGATACCGTGCTCAAGGTCGGCTTGCTGGCGGCCGAGCGCGAAGCGGCGATGCTCTTCGAACTGGCCCGTGGCCGGCTGGAACCGCTGCGCATTCCGGCACCGGTGCGCAACCTGCGCCTGCTGGCCGACGACCTGCCACCCTTCGTGCCTCAGCATCGTGCGTTGTTCGACCCGCGCGCGCAGCAGGCCCAGCCCTGGGAACAGTTGCGCGAGCGCCTGCGGGCGCGGTTGGGGGACGAGGCGGTCAAGGGCCTGCGCGCCGAAGCCGATCACCGTCCCGAGCACGCCTGGCAGGCCAGCGAGCAGGGCGCGGCGGGCAGCCTGGCGGTCGCGCCCGGTAGTCGTCCTGGCTGGTTGCTGGCCCAGGCCCTGGCCTTGCCCGAGGGCGGCCTGCAATGGCTTGGCCAGGCCGAGCGCATCGAGTCGGGCTGGTGGGATGGCGGCGATGTGCGCCGTGACTACTACCGCATCGAAACCCGCGAAGGGCTGCGCGGTTGGGCCTACCGCGACCTCGCCCAACCCGGCCCCCTATGGCTGCAGGGCTGGTTCGCATGAGCCTGCCTGAGTATGCCGAGCTGCATTGCCTGTCGAATTTCAGTTTCCAGCGCGGCGCCTCCAGCGCCGACGAGCTGTTTCGTCGAGCCCATGAGCAGGGCTATCAGGCCCTGGCAATCACCGACGAATGCACCCTGGCCGGTATTGTCCGTGCCTGGCAGGCAGCCCGTGAGCATGGCGTAAGGTTGATCGTCGGCAGCGAAGTGCAGGTGCAGGACGGGCCGCGCCTGGTGCTGCTGGTGGAGAACCTGACCGGCTACCAGAGCCTCTGCGCGCTCATCACCCGCGCGCGGCGCCGGGCAGAGAAGGGTGAGTATCGATTACTGGCCGAAGACCTGCAGGCCCATTGCGCAGGCTTGCTGGCGCTGTGGATCGCTGACGACCCTGGCGACCCCGAACCCGGTCGCTGGTTGCAGACACTGTTCCCCGACCGCCTGTGGCTGGCGGTGCACCTGCACCGTGGCAGCGACGACGCATCGCGCTTGCAGCGTTTGCGTGTCCTGGCCGGGCAACTGGCGATTCGCGCCGTGGCCTGTGGTGACGTGCACATGCATGTGCGTGGCCGTCGCGCCTTGCAGGATTGCATGACCGCGATCCGCCAGCACTGCACGGTGGCCGAAGCCGGTGGCTACCTCTACCCCAATGGCGAACGTCACCTGCGCAGCCGCGAACAACTGGCCGAACTGCACCCCGGCGACCTGCTGGCCGAAACCCTGGTCATCGCCGAGCGCTGCCGCTTCGAGCTGAGCGAGCTGAAGTACCAGTACCCCCGTGAGCTGGTCCCCGAAGGCCACAGCCCGGCGAGCTGGTTGCGTCGGTTGTGCGAGCAGCGCCTGGCGATACGCTGGCCGCAAGGCGCGAGCGCCGAGGTGTACCAGGCCCTCGAAGGCGAGCTGGCGCTGATCGAAGAGTTGGGGTACGAGAGTTACTTCCTCACCGTCCATGACATCGTCGATTTCGCCCGTCGGCAGAACATTCTCTGCCAGGGGCGGGGATCTGCCGCCAATTCGGTGGTGTGTTTCGTGCTGGGGATCACCGAGCTCGACCCGATGACCCACCGTCTGCTGTTCGAGCGTTTCCTCTCACGCGAACGCAACGAGCCGCCTGACATCGACGTGGATTTCGAACACGACCGCCGCGAAGAGGTGATTCAGTACGTGTTCAGGCGCTATGGCCGGCACCGCGCGGCACTTACGGCGGTGGTCAGCACTTATCACGCCGCCGGCGCCGTGCGTGACGTGGCTCGGGTGCTGGGCCTGCCGAGCGACCAGGTGGATGCCCTGGCCAAATGCTGCGGGCGCTGGAGCGACCGCATCCCCGATGCGCAGCGCCTGGCCGAGGCCGGCTTCGAGGCGCAGAGCCCGTCGTTGCGACGCATCCTGGTGCTGGCCGGCGAGCTGATCGGTTTCCCTCGGCACCTGTCGCAGCACCCTGGCGGCTTCGTGATTTCCGAACAGCCATTGGACCAGCTGGTGCCGGTGGAGAACGCCGCCATGCCCGAGCGCACGGTGATCCAATGGGACAAGGACGACCTGGACATGGTCGGCCTGCTCAAGGTCGATGTGCTCGCCCTGGGCATGCTCAGCGCCCTGCGCCGTTGCTTCGATCTGCTCCGGCTGCACCGTGGCCGCGAGCTGACCCTGGCCAGCATCCCCCAGGAAGACCCGGCCACCTACGCGATGATCAGCCGCGCCGAGACCATGGGTGTGTTCCAGATCGAGTCGCGGGCACAGATGGCCATGCTGCCGCGCCTTAAGCCGCGCACCTTCTACGACCTGGTCATCGAAGTGGCGATCGTGCGGCCCGGGCCGATCCAGGGGGACATGGTGCATCCGTATCTGCGGCGGCGTCTGAAGCAAGAGCCGGTCACCTATCCTTCGGAAAAGCTCAAGGCGGTTTTCGAGCGCACCCTCGGCGTGCCCTTGTTCCAGGAGCAGGTGATGGAGCTGGCCATGGTTGCAGCCGACTACACCCCGGGCGAAGCCGACCAGTTGCGCCGCAGCATGGCGGCGTGGAAGCGTCATGGCGGGCTGGAGCCGCATCGCGTGCGTTTGCTCGAGGGCATGTTGCGCAACGGTTACGAGCTGGCCTTTGCCGAGCGCATCTTCGAGCAGATCAAGGGCTTCGGCAGCTATGGTTTTCCCGAGTCCCACGCCGCCAGCTTCGCCTTGCTGTGCTATGCCAGCAGTTGGCTCAAGTGCCACGAGCCGGCGATCTTCACCTGCGCGTTGATCAACAGCTGGCCCATGGGCTTCTACAGCCCGGACCAGCTTTTGCAGGAGGCGCGTCGGCAGGGCATCGAAGTGCGACCGGTGGATGTCGTTCACAGCCTGTGGGACTGCACCCTGGAACCGCAGGGCAACGGCGCCCTGGCGATTCGCCTGGGGCTGCGGCAGGTCCGCGGTTTCGGCGAAGACGACGCCCGGCGCCTGGAGCAGGCGCGGGCGCAGCAGCCATGGCGGGATGTCGAGGATCTGTGCCTGCGTGCGTCCCTCGACAGCCGCGCCCGCGCGCGCCTGGCCGATGCCGGTGCCTTGCGTGCCCTGGCTCGCGATCGCCATCAGGCGCGCTGGCAGGTCGCTGCCGTGCAGGCGCAACTGCCGTTGTTCGCTGGGGTCGAGTCTGCGCCTGAGAGCGAAGTGAGCTTGCCGGCGCCGAGTGTGGCCGAAGACCTGTTCGCCGACTACGCGACCCTTGGCACCACACTTGGCCCGCATCCCTTGACGCTGCTGCGTTCACGCCTGCGCGCGCTGGGTTGCCGCAGCTCCCGTGAGCTGGATGGCTTGAGCCATGGCGACAGTGTCGCCGTGGCCGGCATCGTCGTAGGTCGCCAGCGCCCCCAGACGGCCAGCGGCGTGACCTTCGTCACCCTGGAGGACGAGTTCGGCATGCTCAATGTGGTGGTGTGGCGGGATCTGGCCGAGCGACAGCGGCGAGCCCTGGTGGGCTCGCAACTGCTCAAGGTCAGTGGTCGGCTGGAGCAGGAAAATGGTGTCAGACACTTGATCGCGCGGCGGTTGGAGGATGTCAGTGGGTTATTGCGGGGGCTGGATGTGAGGAGTCGGGATTTTCATTAGCCTTCCTCACCCTCGCCTGACATGCCGCACCAACACCTTCTCCAGCAACTCCCACATCCCGGGATCCGTGCTGAACGCCACATTGAACCGCATCCACCCCGTGGCCTGCGCATCGACCATGAACAACTGCCCAGGCCCAAGCATGATCCCCTGTTCCAGCGCATCGTCCAGCAATGCCGCACTGTCGGGGATGGCCGGGTGGCGGGTCCAGATGTACATGCCTTCATCCGATTCGATGAACAGCTCGAAGCCCAGCCGATGCAGGTGCCGACCCACTTCCTGATGCGCTTCGGCCAGGCGTTGGCGCAGGCGCTTGAGGTGCTTGCGCCAGCGACCGTCGATCACTGCGGCGTACACCACGCGCTCCATCACCTGCGAGGTGGTCAGCCCTGAACGCATCTTCAACTGCAACAGCTGCTGCATCACCTCGGCTTCAGCCACCAGGTAGCCCACCCGCACGTTGGGCGAGATGCTCTTGGAGTAGCTGCCCACGTATACCACCTGCTGCAGATGGTCGAGGCTGGCAAGGCACGGCTGCGGCTCGGCGATCATGTCGGCGTAGAGGTTGTTCTCCACCAGGCGCAAGCCATGCTGCGACGCCAGTTGCAGCAGGCGGTGCAACTGCGCCAGCGGCGTGCGCGAACAGGTCGGGCTGTGCAGGTGTGGCTGGGTGAAGAACACTGTCGGGCGATGGTGGGCGAGCAAGCGCTCCAACTGGTCGAGGTCGTAGCCCACCGGTGTGCGGGGCACGCCGACCAGGGTCGCGCCCTGAAAGCGCAGGATGCTCATCAGGTTGGGATAGCCTGGGTCGTCCACCAGCACCACGTCACCCGGTCGCACCAGGGTGCGCACCGCCAGGTCCAGCGCCTGGCTGGCGCCATGGGTGAGCATCAGTTGCGCAGGGCTGGCGACGATCGACAGCTCCTGCTGCAGGTTCTGTGCGGTCAGCGCGCGCAGTTCGGGCAAGCCCATCGGGTCACCATAGCCAGACAGCTCCAGCGGGCTGCCGGCCACCTGGCGCATGCCGCGACGCAAGCCGTCTTCGTACATCCAGTCGTTGGGCAGCCAGCCGCAGCCGGGTTTGAATGGCAGTTGGCGGGTCTCGAAGATCTGTTGCAGGTACCACTCGGAGTTGAACGATGGTCGGGTTGTGTCAGCTTGCGGGGTGTGCGTGTCGAGCAACTCGCCCGCCGAGCGGCTGACGAAGAAACCCGCATTGCCGCGACTGACCAGCAGCCCCTGGGCCACCAGGCGGTCGTAGGCTTCGACCACGGTGAAGGTACTCACCGAGTAGGTCGAGGCGAACGCGCGGATAGACGGCACCTTGGCGCCGGGCTTGAGGGTCTGGTTGTCGATGAGCTCGCGCAACCCGTCAATGATCTGGTTGACCAGCGGGGTAGGGGAGTCCGGATGTAGTCGCAGCATGGGGTGCCTTCAGGTGTGCGTAACGCCAAGCGCCTGCAGGGTGTCGCGGGTGTATTGCATTGGCGGCCTGTACAGTGCAGTGCGAGTTTCATGCCACTGTGCATGGCTCTATGTGGCGGACATTTTTACATTAGGTGTCAGATATCGCCAGATGCAACACGTTCAGTTCGCCCGAGCGGCAACCCTCGGGCGCGTCAGCAGGCCGCCATGGAAGGTCTGCGTGTGTTCCTCACACCTCCTGCCCGCAATAGCGCTGATGTACAGGTGAGGCCGATAACCATCGGGGTTTCACAGTTTTTCCTTGGATAAAAAGAAGCACGGGGTACACAACTGATGGACGCAACATCCACATCCACCACCTCCGCGGAAGGCGGGCACGAGAGCAAGCTCAGTGCCTCGCTCAAGTCGCGCCACCTGACGATGATGTCGATCGCCGGGGTCATTGGCGGCGCCTTGTTCGTCGGCTCTGGCAGCGTGATCCACAGCGCCGGCCCAGCGGCTGTCCTGGCGTACCTCGCCGGCGGCATCCTGGTGGTGCTGATCATGCGCATGCTCGGCGAGATGGCGACCTCCTCGCCGGACACCGGCTCGTTCTCCACCTATGCCGACCGCGCCATCGGGCGCTGGGCCGGTTTCACCATCGGTTGGCTGTACTGGTGGTACTGGGTCATCCTCATGGCCTGGGAAGCCTACGTGGCGGGCAAGATCCTGCATGGCTTCTTCCCCGACGTCAGCGTCAACGTGTTCGTGCTGGCGACCACCTTGCTGCTGATCACCGTGAACTTCTTCAACGTCAAGCACTACGGCGAGTTCGAGTTCTGGTTCGCCTTGATCAAGGTGGTGGCGATCGTCTGCTTCCTGGTGGTGTGTACCGCCGCCGTGATGAACGTCTGGCAGTTCGGTGAGGTGCGCGGCATCACCCACCTGACCGCCGAAGGCTTCATGCCCAACGGCATCACCACGGTGATCGGCGCCTTGCTCGGGGTGATGTTCGCCTTCCTCGGTGCCGAAATCGTGACCATCGCGGCTTCGGAAGCGAAGGACCCGGCTACCCAGATCGTCAAGGCCACCAACTCGGTGGTGTGGCGTGTGTGCCTGTTCTACGTCGGCTCGATCTTCCTGATCGTCTGCCTGGTGCCGTGGAACGATCCGCACCTGGGCGTTTCCGGTTATGGCGCCTACCGCCGCACCCTGGAACTGCTGGGTGTGCCGTATGCCGAGCTGCTGATGAACTTCGTGGTGTTGACCTCGGTGAGCAGTTGCCTGATCTCCGGCCACTACACCGCTTCGCGCATGCTGTTCTCGCTGTCCCAGCGGGGCGATGCGCCGTCGTTCTTCAAGATCACCCGCGCCGGCACCGGTGTCCCGGTGTACGCAATCCTCGGCTCGTGCGCCGTGGCGGTGGTCTGCGCGCTGATCAACTTCAGCGAGACCCTGCGCCCGAAGGACGTGCTGGAAACCCTGATGAACACCACTGGCATGATCGCCCTGCTGGTGTACCTGGTGATCGCCTTCTCGCAACTGCGCATGCGCCGCAAGCTGATCGCCGAGGGCCGCGAGGTGCGTCTGAAGATGTGGCTGTTCCCCTGGCTGACCTACCTGGTGATCGCCTTCATCGTTGCCGCACTGGTGACCATGGCCTTCATGCCTGACTACCAGATTCTGGTGATCTCCACCGGTATCGCCGCAGCCATCGTGGTGGCCATGGGTGTGGTACACCAGATCCGCAGCGCCAAGCGTCACTGACCGCTGCCGGGCTGTACGGAAAACGCGGCCGGTTCCCCAGGGGGCCGGCC
>NZ_JABWRO010000097.1:0-23854 GCF_014268985.1 Pseudomonas sp. RW10S2
GCAATCGCGGGGCAAGCCCGCTCCCACAGGGTCCGGCGTGGTCTTCCAATGCCTTAGACGTTCTGCCGCTCACCCTTCGGATCGAAGAACACCGAAGACACGATCTCTGCCTCGATCACGCTGCCGTCGGCCTGTGGCGAATAGACCCGCTCGCCGAGGCGCTTGAGGCCACCCTTGACCACGCCCATGGCGAACGAATAGCCCAGGGAGTTGGCCTTGTAGCTGGAGGTGACGTGACCGACCATGTCCATCGGGATCGGCTGCTTGGGATCGAACACCAGCTGGGCACCTTCAGGCAGCCACACGTTCGGGTCCACAGGCTTGAGGCCGACCAGTTGCTTGCGGTTCTCGCGGGTGGTGTCCTCGCGGTTCATGCCGCGCAGGCCGATCCACGAGAACGGCTTGTTGCGGCCCACGCACCAACTCATGTTCAGGTCGTCCGGCGTCATCGAGCCGTCGGTGTCCTGGCCGACGATGATGAAGCCCTTCTCGGCACGCAGCACGTGCATGGTCTCGGTGCCGTACGGCGTGAGGTTGTACTGCTTGCCCGCCTCGATGATCTTTTCCAGCACGCCCATGGCGTAGTTGGCCTGGACGTTGACCTCGTAAGACAGCTCGCCGGTGAACGAGATACGGAACACCCGCGCCGGCACCCCACCGACGTTGCCTTCCTTCCAGCTCATGAACGGGAAGGCGTCCTTGTCCAGGTCGATATCGCTGATCTGCTCCAGCAGCTTGCGGCTGTTGGGACCGGACAGGGTCATGGTCGCCCAGTGGTCGGTGACCGAGGTGAAGTACACCTTCAGCTCCGGCCATTCGGTCTGGTGGTACAGCTCCAGCCACTGCAGCACACGGGCGGCGCCGCCAGTGGTGGTGGTCATGATGAAGTGGTTGTCGCCGACGCAGGCGGTCACACCGTCGTCGAAGACCATGCCGTCTTCCTTGCACATCAGGCCGTAGCGGGCCTTGCCCACATCGAGCTTGGTCCAGGCGTTGGTGTACACGCGGTTGAGGAACTCGCGCGCATCCGGGCCCTGGATGTCGATCTTGCCGAGCGTGGAAGCATCGAGCAGGCCCACGCTGTCACGCACCGCCTTGCACTCACGAGCCACGGCGGCGTGAATGTCTTCGCCAGGCTTGGGGAAGTACCACGGACGCTTCCACTGGCCGACATCCTCGAACTCGGCGTTGTTCTTCACGTGCCAGGCGTGCAGCGCGGTGAAGCGCACCGGCTCGAACAGGTGGCCACAATGACGGCCCGCCACCGCGCCGAACGTGACCGGCGTGTAGTTGGGACGGAACATGGTGGTGCCCATTTCCGGAATGGTGATACCCAGCGAGCGGGCGGCGATGGCCAGGCCGTTGATGTTGCCCAGCTTGCCCTGGTCGGTGCCGAAGCCCAGCGCGGTGTAGCGCTTGACGTGCTCGACCGACTCGAAGCCTTCGCGGGTGGCCAGCTCGATGGCGGCAGCAGTGACGTCGTTCTGCTGGTCGACGAACTGTTTCGGGGCGCGCGCAGTGCCTTTGTCGTGCGGCACCTGGAACAGCGCCACGGTGGCCTCTTCCTTGCGCTGCACGGTCTTGGGCAGGCTGCCGACGCTGGCCTTGAAGCCGGCCTCGGTGGCGGCGCGAACACCGCCTTCGAAACCATCGGCGAGGGTGTCGCCCAGCGCATAGACGCCGTTCACGCCACCGACGCACACACGCTTCTGCGGCGCATCGCCCGGCACGAAGCCGAGGATATCGTCACGCCAGACAGGGCGCCCGCCCAGGTGCGAGGCCAGGTGCACCACCGGGCTGTAGCCCCCGGAAGTGGCAACCAGGTCGCATTCGAGCCATTCGCCAGGGCTGGTGACCTTGTGTGCAGGCACATCGATGGCCGCCACACGGGCACCGGTGACGTGCTTGCCGCCACGGGCTTCGATCACCGCGCTGGAGGTGAGGATGCGGATCCCCTTGGCACGCGCCTCCTCGACCAGCGAACCGCGCGGGTTGTGGCGCGCATCGGCGATGGCGACCACCTGCAGGCCGGCATCGTGCCAGTCCAGGGCGGTGCGGTAGGCATGGTCGTTGTTGGTCGACAGCACCAGCTTGCGGCCCGGCGCCACGCCATAACGGCGCACATAGGTGGAAACCGCTCCGGCCAGCATGTTGCCCGGCAGGTCGTTGTTGCCGTACACCAGCGGACGTTCGTGGGCGCCGGTGGCCAGCACCACACGCTTGGCCCGCACACGGTGCACGCGCTGGCGTACCTGGCCGATCGGCGCGCGGTCACCGAGGTGGTCGGTGAGGCGCTCGTGGATGGTCAGGAAGTTGTGGTCGTGGTAACCGTTGACCGTGCTGCGCGGCAGCAGGGTGACTTCGGCCAGCCCCTGCAGCTCGGCAAGGGTCGCAGCCACCCAGTCGGCGGCCGGCTTGCCGTCGAGGGTCTCGCGGCTGTCGAGCAGGCTGCCGCCGAACTCTTCCTGTTCGTCGGCCAGGATCACCCGCGCCCCGCTACGGCCGGCCGCCAGTGCAGCAGCCAGGCCTGCCGGGCCGGCACCGACGATCAGCACGTCGCAGTGCTGGTTCATGTAGTCGTAGCTGTCCGGGTCGTTCTGCAGCGGTGCACGGCCCAGGCCCGCCGCCTTGCGGATGTACTTCTCGTAGGTCATCCAGAACGACTTGGGATACATGAAGGTCTTGTAGTAGAACCCCGGCGGCATCATGTTGCCGCCGACCTTGCCGATGATGCCCATCACGTCGTTGTTGACGTTCGGCCAGCCGTTGGTGCTGCTGGCCACCAGGCCCGAATACAGGGCCTGCTGGGTGGCACGCACGTTGGGGATCTGGGTGGCTTCGCTGGAGCCGATCTGCAGGATAGCGTTCGGCTCTTCGGTACCGGCGGCGATGATCCCGCGCGGGCGCGAATACTTGAAGCTGCGCCCGACGATCTCGACACCGTTGGCCAGCAGCGCGGCGGCCAGGGTATCGCCGGCATAACCCTGGTAGGTCTTGCCGTTGAAGGTAAAGTTCAGAACCTTGCTGCGGTCGATGCGACCGCCGCTGGCGAGGCGATAGACCTGGCTCATACTATTTCTCCCTGGCCCTTGGCGGTCGCCGGTGCGGCGCTTTGTCTGGATGCGGCGGTCACCTGAGGCTTCTCACCGATCTTGTAGGTTTCGAGAATCTCGTAGGTCACCGTGTCACGGGTCACGTTGAAGTACTGGCGGCAACCGGCGACGTGGTCCCACAGCTCGTGGTGGATACCGCGCGGGTTGTCGCGGAAGAACATGTAGGTGCCCCACTCTTCGTCGGAGCAGGTGTTCGGGTCCAGCGGGCGGGCGATGTGCGCCTGGCCTGAAGCGTGGAATTCTTCTTCGGAGCGCAGCTCGCCGCAGTGGGGACAGAAGATTTGCAACATGACGATTGTCTCCGGGTCAGTGGGCGACGGCAGCAGCGCCGTGTTCGTCGATCAGCGCGCCGTTGTAGAAACGGTCGATGGAGAAAGGCGCGGCCAGTGGATGCATCTCGCCCTTGGCCAGGCTCGCCGCGAAGACGTTGCCCGAGCCCGGAGTGGCCTTGAAGCCGCCCGTGCCCCAACCGCAGTTGAAGAACATGTTCTTGACCGGGGTCTTGGAGATGATCGGGCACGCATCCGGGGTGGTGTCGACGATGCCGCCCCACTGGCGGTTCATGCGCACGCGCGACAGGATCGGGAACATCTCGACGATCGCCTGCAGGGTGTGCTCGATGATCGGGTACGAGCCACGCTGGCCATAACCGACCCAACCGTCGATGCCGGCGCCGATCACCAGGTCGCCCTTGTCGGACTGGCTGATGTAGCCGTGCACGGCGTTGGACATGATCACCGAGTCGATGATCGGCTTGATCGGCTCCGACACCAGTGCCTGCAGGGGGTGCGACTCCAGCGGCAGGCGGAAGCCGGCAAGCTTGGCCATGTGCCCGGAGTTACCGGCAGTGACCACGCCGACGCGCTTGGCACCGATGAAGCCCTTGTTGGTTTCCACACCGATCACCGCACCGTTCTCCTTGCGGAAACCAATGACTTCGGTCTGCTGGATCAGGTCCACACCCAGGGCGTCGGCGGCCCGGGCGAAGCCCCAGGCGACCGCATCGTGGCGGGCCACGCCGCCGCGACGCTGCACGGTGGCGCCCAGGATCGGGTAACGGGTGTTCTTCGAGCAGTCCAGGTACGGGATCTCGGCCGCGACCTGGTCGGTGAGGATCAGCTCGCCATCGACACCATTGAGGCGGTTGGCGTTGACCCGGCGCTCGGAATCGCGGATGTCCTGCAGGGTGTGGCACAGGTTGTAGACGCCGCGCTGGGAGAACATCACGTTGTAGTTGATGTCCTGCGACAGGCCTTCCCACAGCTTCATGGCGTGTTCGTAGAGGTGCGCGGACTCATCCCACAGGTAGTTGGAACGCACGATGGTGGTGTTGCGCGCGGTGTTGCCACCGCCCAGGTAACCCTTCTCGACCACCGCGACGTTGGTGATGCCGTGTTCCTTGGCCAGGTAGTAAGCCGTGGCCAGGCCATGGCCGCCGCCGCCAACGATGACCACGTCGTAGACCTTCTTGGGGGTCGGCGTGCGCCACATGCGCTGCCAGTTCTCGTGGTGGCTGAGGGAGTGCTTGAGAAGGCCGAAGCCCGAATAGCGTTGCATGGTGTTCTACTCCACTCAGCGGTAGACCGGGAAGTCGGCGCACAGGGCGGCGACGTTCTTGGCGACATCGGCTTCGACGTCGGCGTCGCCCAGGTTGTCCAGCACATCGCAGATCCAGCCCGCCAGCGCCACGCACTGGGCAACCTTGAAGCCGCGGGTGGTGACGGCCGGGGTGCCGATGCGCAGGCCCGAGGTGACGAACGGCGACTGCGGGTCATTGGGCACAGCGTTCTTGTTGACGGTGATGTGTGCGCGGCCGAGGGCGGCGTCAGCATCCTTGCCGGTCAGGCCCTGGCGGATCAGGCTGACCAGGAACAGGTGGTTGTCGGTGCCGCCGGAAACCACGTCGTAACCACGCTCGATGAACACCTGGGCCATGGCCTGGGCATTCTCGATGACCTGCTTCTGGTAGGTCTTGAATTCGGGCTCCAGCGCCTCCTTGAAGCACACTGCCTTGGCGGCGATCACATGCATCAGCGGGCCGCCCTGGGCGCCAGGGAATACGGCAGCGTTGAGCTTCTTCTCGATCTCTTCGTTGGACTTGGCCAGGATCAGGCCGCCACGCGGACCGCGCAGGGTCTTGTGGGTGGTGGTGGTGACCACGTCGGCGAAAGGAATCGGGTTCGGGTACAGGCCCGCAGCGACCAGACCGGCAACGTGGGCCATGTCGACGAACAGCAGCGCACCGACTTTATCGGCGATCTGGCGGAAACGTGGGAAATCGAGGGTTTTCGAGTAGGCCGAGAAACCTGCGACGATCATCTTCGGCTTGTGCTCGACGGCGAGGCGCTCGACTTCGTCGTAGTCGATCAGGCCGGTATTGGTGTCGATTCCGTACTGAACGGCGTTGTAAAGCTTGCCCGAGGACGACACCTTGGCACCGTGAGTGAGGTGGCCACCGTGGGCCAGGCTCATGCCCAGGATGGTGTCACCGGCCTGCAGCAGGGCGAGGTAGACCGCGCTGTTGGCCGAAGAGCCGGAGTGCGGCTGGACGTTGGCGTAATCGGCGCCGAACAGCTGCTTGGCGCGCTCGATGGCCAGTGCCTCGACCTTGTCGACGTGCTCGCAGCCACCGTAGTAGCGCTTGCCCGGATAGCCTTCGGCGTACTTGTTGGTCAGGCCGCTGCCCTGGGCCTGCATGACGCGCTTGCTGGTGTAGTTCTCCGAGGCGATCAGCTCGATGTGATCTTCCTGGCGCTGTTCCTCGGCATTCATCGCCGCCAGCAGTGCATCGTCGTAACCCTGGATCTGGTCTTGCTTGCTGAACATCGTGTTTCTCCCGGCAGCGATCGCTTCTTGTCTGATGAGGGTCTTCTCACCCTTTGCGGCGATGGTATGACTGGGCCGGGGGGCACAGATGCCTGCGCGCGCCTTGCAATGGCGCGTTTACGACATTGGTGGTGTGTCAGTAGCGGCCTCTTCGCGGGCAAGCCCGCTCCTACGGGGGCCGTGGTGAACCTTGTAGGAGCGGGCTTGCCCGCGAAGAGGCCGGCACTGACACCCCACACTCGGCTTGTATAGGCAACTGCTGAATCGATGGTTTAGAGTGCTGCCTTGCGTCGTAAAAAGGACAGGCGTCATGACCGATAACAACCAACAATTCGCCAGCGACAACTATTCCGGCATCTGCCCTGAAGCCTGGGCGGCGATGGAAAAGGCCAACCAGGGCCACGAACGCGCCTATGGCGACGATCAGTGGACCGAACGCGCCTCGGAATATTTCCGCAAGCTGTTCGAAACCGACTGCGAGGTGTTCTTCGCCTTCAACGGTACTGCCGCCAACTCCCTGGCGCTGGCCTCGCTGTGCCAGAGCTACCACAGCGTGATCTGCTCCGAGACCGCCCACGTCGAGACCGACGAATGCGGCGCGCCGGAGTTCTTTTCCAACGGCTCCAAGCTGCTGACCGCACGCAGCGTCAACGGCAAGCTGACCCCGGACTCGATCCGCGAGGTCGCGCTCAAACGCCAGGACATCCACTATCCCAAGCCGCGCGTGGTCACCATCACCCAGGCCACCGAAGTCGGCAGCGTGTATCGCCCCGACGAGCTCAAGGCAATCAGCGCCACCTGCAAGGAGCTGGGCCTGAACCTGCACATGGATGGCGCACGCTTCTCCAACGCCTGCGCGTTCCTCGGCTGTTCGCCGGCAGAGCTGACCTGGAAGGCGGGCATCGATGTGTTGTGCTTCGGTGGCACCAAGAACGGCATGGCGGTGGGCGAGGCGATCCTGTTCTTCAACCGCGACCTGGCCGAAGACTTCGACTACCGCTGCAAGCAGGCCGGGCAGCTGGCCTCGAAGATGCGCTTCCTGTCGGCGCCCTGGGTCGGGCTGCTGGAAGACGGCGCCTGGTTGCGTCACGCACAGCATGCCAACCACTGCGCGCAGTTGCTGGCTTCGCTGGTCAGTGACCTGCCGGGTGTCGAGCTGATGTTCCCGGTGGAAGCCAACGGGGTGTTCCTGCAACTACCGGAATTCGCCATCGAAGCCCTGCGCGGCAAGGGCTGGCGCTTCTACACCTTCATCGGTAGCGGTGGCGCGCGCTTCATGTGCTCGTGGGATACCGAAGAAGCGCGGGTGCGTGAGCTGGCGGCCGATATCCGCGCAATCATCGGCGGCTGATCGAAAGGCACTCGGCGAGAGCGGGCTGTTTGGGACCGGGCTTGTGGGGGCCCGACAAGCCCGCTCCTCCACTCAAGGTCATCAGCAAGACGTTGCCCTGCCTCAAGCCTGGATTCAGGCCTCGCCGATGGTCCGGGCGATAGCGTCCACCGCAGCATCCACCTTCGCCTGAGTGCGTTCGAGCGTCTGCGCGTGCTCGCGCTGCAACTCGATCTGCCTGGAGCACAGGTTCAGGGCTGCCAGCACCAGCAACTTGTCGCCGATCAATGTGGGGTAGTTGCGCTTGGTCTCGGCCAGAGCGACGTTGAGCATGCGCACGGCCTGCGAGAGCGTCTCTTCCTGGCCCTCGGGCGCCTTCAGCGAGTAGTCGGTGCCGAGAATGTTCACCACATTGATCGGCTGCGCTTGCAGTCTCATGCGCCTACGACACCTGCACTGGCACGCTCGACCAGCGCCTGGATGCGCGCGGCGGTAGCGCCGTGCTTCTCTTCCTGCTCCATCAGCGACAGCTGCAGGGTCTCGTTCTCTTCCTTGGCCTGGGCCAGTTCCTGATCGAGCTTCTGGTTCTGCTCGGTCAGTTGTGCGTTCTTGTGCATCAGGTCGCCGACCAGTTGCTCCAGTTGATTCAGGGATGCTTCCAACATACGTCTATCTCGGTTGTTGCAAAGGGCGCACACGATAAAGAAAAGCTCGCGCCCCCGCCATTAAAAATCAGGTAAGGGAGGGTGTGTTCCGGCAGATTGACAGGCTTGCGGGCACCTTGTTCCGGCCTGGATCAACCGCCTGTCAGGAAGAACGAGTGTAAATCCTCGTTTAGCCCCCCATTGCCTAAAGACTCGTGCGTTCCGACCGATAGGCAGGTAGGTCAAATTCCTTCGCATGGACGCGAGCCTTCCCTCCGGATCTCGACGTCATGTCCCTACGCAATCTGAATATCGCCCCACGCGCCCTGCTCGGCTTTTCCCTGATCGGTGTGCTGATGCTTAGCCTAGGTATTTTTTCACTCATCCAGATGGGCAATATCCGGCAGGCGGGCATCATCATCGAGCAGGTCAATGTCCCGAGTATCAAGCTGCTGGACGAAATGACCGCGCTCAATCTGCGCCTGCGCACCCTGTCCTATCGACTGCTGGTCAACCGGGATTCGCAGGCCGATACCATGCGCCTGATGGACGAACGCAACGCCCAGATCGACAAGGCTCGTAGCGCCTACGTGCCGCTGATCGCCGAGCCTGAGGAACAGGCCGCATTCGACCAGCTCGGCCAGTTGCTGGCGCAGTACCGCCAGCTTGAAGCCCGTATGCGCAGCCTGAGCCAGGCCGGCCAGCTCGATCCTCTGCGCGAGATGCTCAACCGCGACCTGCTGGCCAACTCCGACCAGATCAACAAGGCCATGGACCGCCTGCTGCAGATCAACACCGCGCAGACGCGCAAGGCCAACGAGGAAGCCGCACGCCAGTACGACAGCGCCTTCATGCTGGTGATTGGCCTGCTGGTGGCTGCCACGGTGCTCACGTTGCTGTTCGCGCTGCTGCTGACACGCAGCATCGTGCGTCCGATCGACGACGCCCTGCGCGCCGCCGAACAGATCGCCGAAGGCGACCTCACCCAGCGCGTCAGCACCGACGGCACCGACGAAGCCGCCCGTCTGCTGCAGGCCATGGCCAAGATGCAGGACAAGCTGCGCGACACCCTGCAACTGATCTCAGGCTCTGCCACCCAGCTCGCCTCGGCCGCCGAGGAACTCAACAGCGTCACCGACGAAAGCGCGCGCGGCCTGGCCCAGCAGAACAACGAGATCCAGCAGGCCGCCACTGCGGTTACCGAGATGACCAGCGCCGTCGAAGAGGTT
This sequence comes from Pseudomonas sp. RW10S2, assembly GCF_014268985.1. Taxonomy (NCBI): domain Bacteria; kingdom Pseudomonadati; phylum Pseudomonadota; class Gammaproteobacteria; order Pseudomonadales; family Pseudomonadaceae; genus Pseudomonas; species Pseudomonas sp. RW10S2. Next base: position 9,143 of record NZ_JABWRO010000097.1, read on the forward strand.
GCCCGCAATGCCGTCAGCACCTCGGAGGCCTCGGGTGAAGCCAGCCGCTCGGCCGGCGATGGCCGCGACCTGGTGATCGAGACGGTCGGCGCCATCGAACGCATGAGCAGCGACGTGCAGACCACCGCCAGGCTGATCGAGGATCTGGCCGGGCAATCACGCGATATCGGCAAGGTGCTGGACGTGATCCGCGGCCTGGCCGACCAGACCAACCTGCTGGCACTCAACGCCGCCATCGAAGCGGCACGTGCCGGCGAGGCTGGACGAGGCTTCGCGGTGGTGGCTGACGAGGTGCGGGCATTGGCCCATCGCACCCAGCAATCGACCAGCGAGATCGAGCGGATGATCGGCAGCATCCAGGGCGGCACCGAGCATGCGGTGGAATCGATGCGTACCAGTACCGATCGCGCCGAATCGACCCTGAACATCGCTCGCGGCGCTGGCCTTGCATTGGACACCATCACCAGCGCCGTGGCGCAGATCAACGAGCGCAACCTGGTGATCGCCAGCGCTGCCGAGGAGCAAGCCCAGGTGGCCCGCGAGGTGGACCGCAACCTGGTGAACATCAATGACCTGTCGGTGCAGAGCGCGACCGGCGCACACCAGACCAGCATGGCCAGCGCCGAGCTGTCGCGCCTGGCAGTGGATCTGAATGGGCTGGTGGGGCGGTTCCGCACCTGACCACGCAATCCTGCAGGAGCGGCAATTCGCCACTCCTGCAGTTACGGTGCAACGGATCAGTAGTCGATCCGCACATCCCCCTTGGGCACGCTGCAGCACGACAGGATGTAGCCTTCGGCTTCGTCGTCCTCGGTGATCCCGCCGTTGTGGTCCATCTCCACCTCACCGCCGAGCTTGAGCACCTTGCAGGTGCCGCAGATGCCCATGCCGCAGGCCTTGGGAATCATCAGCCCGACTTTCGCCGCCGCCGCATGCACCGTCTCGCCCGGGGCGATGCGAATGCTCTTCTCGCTGCCGACGAACTCGACCAGGTTGAGGTCCGCCACATCCACTGCCGGCGCCTCGGCCGCCGCTTCGGCATGCTCGACCGCATCGGCCTTGGCCTCGGCCGGCGTCGCGCCGAACGATTCCTCGTGGTAGTTCTTCATGTCGAAGCCGACCGCTTCGAGCATGCGTTTGACCGCGTTCATGTAGGGCGTCGGCCCACAGCAGAAGATCACCCGCTCGAGGTAGTCAGGCGCGATCAACTCCATCAGCCGCTGGTTCAGGTAGCCGCGATAGCCCGCCCAGGGCTCGCCCAGGCCGTGCTTCTCGCAAATGATGTGCAGGCTGAAGTTGGGGATGCGCGAGGCCATGTGTTCCAGCTCGCGGTGGTAGATGATGTCCTTGGGTGAGCGGGCGCTGTGCACGAACACCATGTCGACGTTGGCGTTGGTGTCGTAGAACCAGCGCGCCATGGACATCACCGGGGTGATGCCGACGCCGCCGGAAAGGTACAGCGCCTTGTTGGCCGGGAAGTCGATGGCGTTGAACAACCCCACCGGGCCGTGCACGGGAAGCTCTGCGCCTTCGTGCAAGGTGTCGTGGAGGAAGTTCGATACCAGCCCGCCGGGCACGCGCTTGACGGTGATCGAGAAGCTGTAGGGGACTGATGGCGAGCTGGAGATGGTGTAGGAACGCATCACTGGCTTGCCTTCGATCTCCAGCTCCAGCGTCACGAACTGGCCCGGCTTGAAGAAGAACATGATCGGCTGGTCGGCCATGAAGCAGAAAGTGCGCACGTCCCAGGTCTCCTGGATGACCTTGACGCAGCGCACGATGTGTCGGCCGTTGGCCCAGGTCTGGGTGGTGACCGGATTGAGGAAGGTTTCGGACATGTTCTTCTCCAGCAGCCGACTATCGGCCTTCTTATGGCTGCGATAATGCGCAACGCCGTGACGTCGCACATTCCCATCCGCGACATCGGCGTGCTTATCGCGACCAGCCCCAAGGTACAAGGGTTGGCGCGTCGGAATTCGATTCGGCCATGTCGCCCATGGATATGGTTCGCGAACGGCGCGAACGCACACTCCTCGGCAAATAGAACCGCCGTTTTTTCGCTGACAGCCTTGCGCCAACCACAACAACGATTAGCCACCTTTCGCCGGCCGACAACGGCCTTGAGGATATAACGATGGACGTCACCGCAACCCTGAGCCTGGGCGATCCACTGGAACCTGCACGCAAGGCCACCGCCGAGATGCTGCAGACCCGCGAGCGGACCTACTCGCTGCCGCAGCCGTTCTACTGCGACGAGCGCCTGTTCCAGATCGACATGCAGGAGATCTTCCACAAGGAGTGGCTGATCGCGGGGATGACCTGCGAAATTCCATCGAAAGGCAACTACCTCACCCTGCAGATCGGCAAGAACCCGGTGATCGTCATCCGCGGCGCCGAAGGCAAGGTGCACGCTTTCCACAACGTCTGCCGCCACCGCGGTTCGCGGCTGTGCGTCAGCGAAAAGGGCAAGGTGGCCAAGCTGGTCTGTCCCTACCACCAGTGGACCTACGAGCTCGACGGCCGCCTGCTGTTCGCCGGCACCGAGATGGGCGCCGACTTCGACATGAACCAGTACGGCCTCAAGCCGATCAACGTGAAGACTGCCGGCGGCTACATCTTCATCAGCCTGGCGGAAAATCCGCCGGCCATCGACGAGTTCCTGGCCACGCTCGACCACTACATGGAACCGTACGACATGGAGAACGCCAAGGTGGCCGTGCAGACCACCTTGATGGAAAAGGCCAACTGGAAACTGGTGCTGGAAAACAACCGCGAGTGCTACCACTGCAACGGTTCGCACCCTGAATTGCTCAAGACCCTGCTGGAGTGGGACGACACCAACGACCCGCGCGCCGACCAGGCGTTCAAGGACCACGTCGCCGCTTCCGCTGCCGCCTGGGAAGCCGAGAAGATCCCTTACCTGCACAAGAGCCATGGCCTGCGTAACCGCATCGTGCGCATGCCGCTGCTCAAGGGCACCGTGTCGATGACCATGGACGGCAAGCAGGCGTGCAAGAAGCTCATGGGCCGCATCAAGAACCCCGACCTCGGTTCGATGCGCATCCTGCACCTGCCGCACTCCTGGAACCACTGCATGGGCGATCACATGATCGTCTTCACGGTGTGGCCGATCAGCGCCCAGGAAACCATGGTCACCACCAAGTGGCTGGTGCACAAGGATGCCGTCGAAGGCGTCGATTACGACCCCGAGCAGATGCGCAAGGTGTGGGATGCCACCAACGACCAGGACCGCCGCCTGGCCGAAGAGAACCAGCGCGGGATCAACTCCACCGCCTACCAGCCGGGCCCGTACTCGAAGACCTACGAGTTCGGTGTGGTCAACTTCATCGACTGGTACAGCGACCGCGTCCTGGCCAACCTGGGTGCGGAACCTGCGCCATACCTGAAGGAAGTCAAGGCGCAGTAAGCCTTCACGGGTGTTGATAAACGCCACGGCCGAGCGATCGGCCGTGGCGTTTTACATTGCAATCCAAAGGAACTGAACATGTTATCCACAGAGTTGTTCAGATGTTCTGTGGACAGAAGTCGAGCCTCGGCAGACGACAGACTGATCATTATTTGATCAATTCTCTGAAAGCCTTTGATCCAGAGGCCTGCAAGCAATATCGAACACCTTGTCCACAGATACGCCAACAGATTTTGTGGGCACATGCAGACCGCGTGGAAAAGTGCTGTGGATAATGGCCTTGACCCCTTGTCAATCATGACCTTGAGAGTGATTAAGGCGACTTTGGTCAATTATTGACCAATAGCTTGCAGGCCAATGAAATCAAGGCATCCAGCGGTTGCCCAACATATTATCCACAGAGCCGCCAACAGTGATTGTGGGAAACCTCATGGGAATGACCCGGGATTGCCATGGGTGATTCACGGAGCGGGCTGTATGTTTTTTGATCAATGCTCTACACGCATTGATTTCAAAGGGCTGTAGCGAAGCGCGAACACTTTATTCACAGGATCGCGAACAGATTTGGTGGGCAACTCTCTGTGGGAGCGGGCTTGTCCCGCGAACACGGGCGTAGCCCGTGCCAGGCAGCGCGGTGTCTTTTTCGCGGGCAAGCCCGCTCCTACAACAGCCCCAACCAGTCAGCGCAACACGCCTTCCTCCACCAGCAACTTGAGGATCGCTTCGGCACCCTCCTGCGGGGAAACATCCTTGAGCACCTTGCCGCCACCGCCACTGGCCTTGGCCGTGGCTGCCTTCATCCGATCGGCGCCGCTCTTGGCCTTGATCACCTTGAGCCGCTTGGGCCGCGGGCGGGCAGGCTGCAAGGCGTCGCCTTCGAGCAGTTCATCGTCCACCACCGCCACGTTACGCGCCGCCAGCACACCCCGCCGCGCAGGGCCAAAGGCGCTCTGGCGCGGCTTGGGCGCGGCGTTATCCACAGTCGCCAGCAACGGCAGGCGTACCTTCAACCGGCGTCGTTGACCGCGCGGCAAGGCCTGCAGCACCTGGGCGGTGCCATTCTCGATCGACTCCACCTCAGCCAGGCCCACCACCAACGGCCAGCCCAGCCTCTCGGCCAGCAGAAACGGCAGCATGCCCGAGCCTTCACCCGTCTCGGCCTGGCTGCCGGTCAGCACCAGTTGAGCACCAGCGTCGCGCAGGTAATCCCCCAGCACCCCCAGCACATCGGCCCCCGCAGGCTGCTCGAGCACATCCAGATGCTCCAGGCCCATGCCCAGGTAGCCGCGCAGGGCCTCTTCGCGCGGGTCGCCGGCATGTACCACCTGCAAGTTATCCCCAGCCAGCTGCAAGCCCAATTCGACAGCGCGTGCATCCTGCTCGGCGCGGCGAGCGCGACCAGAGCTGGGGTGAGCGCCGATGGAAACCAGGCTGATGACTTTCGTACTCATGCTCGTGCCCTTATGCCGCGTCGCGCCGAGCGCCGCTGCGGTAGTTGTCCACAGCCTCGATCAGTGCCTGGAGAATCGCCGCGCTGTCGCCAATCACCGACAGGTCGGCCCGTTTGATCATGTCGCAGCCGGGATCCATGTTGATCGCCACCACCTTGTCGCAGGCACCGATACCTTGCAGGTGCTGGATGGCCCCGGAGATCCCCACCGCCACGTAGACCCGCGCCGTGACCCAGGTACCGGTGGCACCGACCTGGCGGTTGCGCGGCATGAAGCCGTCGTCCACGGCGACCCGCGAGGCGCCCTCGGTTGCCCCCAGGGCCGCAGTTGCCCTGTGGAAAAGTGCCCAGTCCTTCACACCGTTGCCGCCGGAGACAATGAATTCAGCTTCGGCCATGGCGATGGCCGCCGGGTCTACCGCCACCGATCCGAGGTCTTCGATGCGCGACAGGCTGCGCGCCACGCCTGTGGACAACGTGACCGGCAGCGCTTCGTGACGGGTTTCGCTGACCGGCTCGGCGCATTCGGCGGCGGCCAGTATCAGGCGCGGCAGGCCGCGCTGCAGGTCCTGCTGGCCGGCGCCGGCACGGCCGATGCACTGGCCGTCCTTGATCTGCCAGACCCGCGTGGCCGGGCGCTCGCCGAGCGCTGCCCCCAGGCGCCGCCCCAGTTCGCCGCCACCGGTGCGGCTGTCAGGCAGCAACCAGTGCTGCGGCGCAAACTGGTTATCCACAGCCCGCAAGCCCTGGACAAGCTGCTCGGGCACATAGCCTTCGAATGCTTCGCCATCGATGACCAGCAGGCGGTCGACACCGGCTGTGGAAAAGTGGCTTTCCTTGTGTTCGCCAAAGACGACCGCAAGCACTGCCCCCTCACTGCCGGCAAGGCTGCGGGCAAGGCCGAGCAGGTCGCGGTCGTGGCTGCCGAGGCGGCCACCGACCATGTCGGGCACCACGGCGATGTAGAACGCCGGATCCGCCACCTGATGCAAGGGCAATTGCACCTCGGCGGCTGCCGTGCGCCGACCGCCGATCGCCGTGCCCTGCTGGGCACCGCTGCGGTCGATACGCTTGAGGCCGCTGGGGCCGATGAAGCCGGCAGCGATGGCGTGGGGGTTCTTGCGAATCAGCCCGTTGGGGCCCATCCAGCGGGCCTGTTGCGTCTGCATCGCCGCGTGCAGCGGATGCAGGCGGTTACGGGCAATCCACTCGGCGCGAGGATCGCGGCGGATGATGTCGCTCATCAGTGCACCTCCGCAGGTTCACGTTCTACCAGGTTCGATTTGCTCGCAGCGGCGGGCGTCTCGTCTTCGATCAGCACATCGGCGACCAACTCGGCCAGGTCCTTGATCTGTGGGCGCGGCTCGACCACACCCTCAAGCATCGCCGTGCATTGTGGACAACCTACCGCCACCAGTTCGGCCTCGGTCTCGCGGATATCGTCCATGCGCATGTCGGGGATACGCTGCTTGCCCGGGATGTCGGTGATCGGCGCACCGCCGCCACCGCCACAGCAACGCGAACGGAAGCCCGAGCGCTGCATCTCGCGCACCTCGATGCCCAAGGCCTTGAGCACGTCGCGCGGGGCCTGGTACTCGCCGTTGTAGCGCCCCAGGTAGCACGGGTCGTGGTAGGTCACGCTACCGCCCTTGTGCTGGCCGAGGTTGAGCTTGTTGGCGGCGATCAGTTCGGCGATGTAGGTGCTGTGGTGCTGCACCTGGTACTCGCCGCCCAGGGCGCCGTATTCGTTCTTCAGCACATGGAAGCTGTGCGGATCGCAGGTGACGATGCGCTGGAAGCGGTATTGGCCCAAGGTCTGGATGTTGCGCCTGGCCAGGTGCTGAAAGGTCGCTTCATCGCCAAGGCGACGGGCCACGTCACCGCTGTCGCGTTCTTCCAGGCCGAGCACGGCGAAGTCCACACCCGAGGCCTTGAGCACCTTGACGAAGGCACGCAGGGTGCGCTGGTTGCGCATGTCGAAGGCGCCGTCGCCGACCCAGAACAACACCTCGGTGCTCTTCACGTCCGACAGCAGTTTCAGGTTCAGGTCGGCGGCCCAGTTCATCCGCCCACCGGGGTTGAAGCCGCCGGGGTTGTCGGTGGCGATCAGGTTGTCGAGCACCTCGGCGCCCTTGTTCGGCGTCGCGCCCTTTTCCAGCGTGAGGTGGCGGCGCATGTCGACGATGGCATCGACGTGCTCGATCATCATCGGGCACTCCTCCACGCAAGCGCGGCAGGTGGTGCACGACCACAGCGTCTCGGCATCGACCAGGCCGTTGACGATCGGCTGGTGCGGATGACCGCCATGCTGACCAACCGGTTTACCGGGGTAAGGGCTGCCGGCAAAGGTCGCATCGGTGCCACCGGCCAGGCCGATGACCATGTCCTGGATGAGCTTTTTCGGGTTCAGCGGCTGGCCGGCGGCGAATGCCGGGCACATCGCCTCGCACTTGCCGCACTGCACGCAGGCGTCGAAGCCCAACAGCTGGTTCCAGGTGAAATCGACCGGTTTTTCCACGCCCAGCGGCGCGTTCGGGTCTTCCAGGTCGAGCGGCTTGAGGCCAGTGGAGCGACCGCCGCCGAAACGCTCGGCACGGCGGTGCCAGGCCAGGTGCAGGGCACCGGCGAAGGCGTGCTTCATCGGCCCGCCCCAGGTCATGCCGAAGAACAGCTCCGACACACCCCACAGCACGCCAAGGCCGAGAATGCCGACCATCACCCAGCCGCCGGTATTGGCCGGCAGGATGCCCGCCACCGGCAGGGTGGCGATGAAGAAGCTCGCGGCGAATACCAGCAGGCTTTTCGGCAGGCGCATCCACGGGCCCTTGGACAGGCGCGAAGGCGGATTCAGACGACGCTTGAAGACGAAGATCGCGCCGCTGAACATGATCACCGTAGCAACCAGCAGCGCGTAGCCAAGGATCTTGCTCTGCAGGCCGAAGCCATGCACCAGGATCGCCAACAGCGCCGACAGGACGAAGCCACCTGCAGTGGCCACGTGAGTCTTGGACATGTACTTGTCGCGCTCGACCACATGGTGCAGATCGACCAGGTAGCGCCGCGGCATGGCCAGCAGGCCGCCGAGCAGGTCGACCTTGCTCGGCCGCCCGCGCCGCCACATGCGCACCCGGCGCAGGGCGCCGAGCACCGCCAGGGCGAGTGCGGCGAACAGCAGGATGGGTAGAAGGGTGTTCAACATGGGAGGCTCCCACAACAGCGGTTGCAAGGGGTTCAGGCCCCTGGAATCCTGCACCGGCCCTGTGGGAGCGGGCTTGCCCGCGAATGCGCCAGGTCAGACACCCCTGTTGTTGGTGCTGACGCTTTCGCGGGCAAGCCCGCTCCCACGGGGGCCGGTGTGTGCCGACAGATCGATCAGAAATCCTTGCACAACCGCAAGGCGTCATAGATCGCCGCATGCACGTTGCGCTGGGCCACGCAGTCGCCGATGCGGTACAGCAGGTAGCCCTCGCCCGGCTGGCTGAGGATCGGCTGCGGCTGGATCGCGAACAGAGCGTCGATGTCGATTTGGCCCTTGTTGCGCGAACCCTCCTTGAGCCCGTAGTACAGCTCCTCGTCCGGGCGCACGCCGTTCTCGATCACCACTTGGTCGACCACACGCTCTTCCTTGGCCCCGGTGTATTCGTTCTCGAGCACCGCCACCAGCTTGTCGCCCTCGCGGTAGACCTTCTCCAGCATCATGTCCCCGGTCATGATCACTTCCTTGGGGTAGATGCTGCGGTAGTAGGTCGGGAAGGTCGTGCCGCCCATGGCCACGCCCGGCTTGATGTCGTCGGTGACGATCTCGACCTGGCTGCCCTTGTCGGCGATGAAATCAGCGGTGGACATGCCGGTGAATTCGCAGATGGTGTCGTACACCAGCACGTTCTTGCCCGGTGCGACCTTGCCGTCGAGCACGTCCCAGCTACTGACCACCAGCCCTTCGGCGGCGCCCCAGTGCTCGTTCTGCTCGATGAACGGATGACCGCCCACCGCCAGCACGATGATGTCCGGGCGCAGGTCCTGGATGGTCGCGATGTCTGCCGCAGTGCCCAGGCGCAGGTCGACCTTCAGGCGCGCGAACTCGAGTTGGTACCAGCGGGTGATGCCAGCGATCTGGTCGCGCTGCGGTGCCTTGGCGGCGATGGTGATCTGCCCGCCGATCTGCTCCTTCTTTTCGAACACGGTGACGTCATGGCCACGCTCGGCGGCCACCCGTGCGGCCTCCATGCCGGCAGGGCCGGCACCGACCACCACCACCTTGCGTTTCGGTCCGGTGGACTTCTCGATGATGTGCGGCACGCCCATGTATTCACGGGACGTCGCGGCGTTCTGGATGCACAGCACGTCCAGGCCCTGGTACTGACGGTCGATGCAGTAGTTGGCACCGACGCACTGCTTGATCTGGTCGATCTGGCCCATCTTGATCTTGGCGATCAGGTGCGGGTCGGCCATGTGCGCACGGGTCATGCCGACCATGTCGACATAGCCGCCTTCGAGAATGCGCGTGGCCTGGTTCGGGTCCTTGATGTTCTGCGCGTGCAGCACCGGGACCTTGACCACTTCCTTGATGCCGGCCGCCAGGTGCAGGAACGGCTCCGGCGGGTAGCTCATGTTGGGGATGACGTTGGCCAGGGTGTTGTGGGTGTCGCAACCCGAACCGACCACGCCGATGAAATCGATCATGCCGGTGGCGTCGTAGTACGCGGCAATCTGCTTCATGTCCTCGTGGCTCAGGCCATCGGGGTGGAATTCGTCACCGCAGATGCGCATGCCCACGCAGAAGTCGTCGCCGACCTCGGCGCGTACCGCCTTGAGTACTTCCAGGCCGAACTTCATGCGGCCTTCGAAGCTGCCGCCCCATTCGTCGGTACGCTTGTTGACCCGAGGGCTCCAGAACTGGTCGATCATGTGCTGGTGCACCGCCGACAGCTCCACGCCGTCCAGTCCGCCTTCCTTCGCCCGGCGCGCGGCCTGGGCGTAATTGCCGATCACCCGCCAGATCTCCTCCACCTCGATGGTCTTGCAGGTGGCGCGGTGCACCGGCTCACGAATGCCGGACGGCGACATCAGGGTCGGCCAGTGGAAACCGTCCCAGCGCGAGCGACGGCCCATGTGGGTAATCTGGATCATGATCTTGGCGCCATGCTTGTGCATGGCGTCGGCGAGGTTCTGGAAGTGCGGGATGATGCGGTCGGTGGACAGGTTCACCGAGGCCCACCATTGCTGCGGGCTGTCGATGGCAACCACCGACGAGCCGCCACAGATGGCCAGGCCGATGCCGCCCTTGGCCTTCTCTTCGTAGTACTTCACGTAGCGCTCGGTGGTCATGCCGCCATCGGTGGCGTAGACCTCGGCGTGCGCGGTGCTGAGCACGCGGTTGCGGATGGTCAGCTTGCCGATCTGGATCGGCTGGAACATTGCTTCGAATGCCATGACGCTCTCTCCGGCTTACAACGGCTTTGTAACGAACAGGCCATCTTCGTGGCCTTCTTCAGAACCGCCATAGACCTGCTCCGCCACAGTGCGGATCGAGCTGCCACGGGCAGCGAGGATCTGGTCCATGGCACCGGCGAACCAGCCGGTGAACATGTAGTCGACCTTGCGGCCGCATTTGCCATACACGTAGACGAACGCCGAGTGCTTGAGCTTGACGCTGCACGTGCCTTTGTCGAGGTCGATGTCCTGGATCTCGAACAGGCCCCAGCCACGCTGGCTCAGGCGCTTCATGTAGTGCTCGAACACCGCCACGCCTTCCAGGCCATGGCACTCGGCTTCTTTTTCGCACCAGTGCCAGGCAGACTTGTAACCCGCCTTGTAGAGGATCTCGGCATAGGCGTCGGCGCCCAGCACTTCCTCGATGCCAATGTGGTTGTTGACGAAGAAATGCCGCGGTACGTACAGCATCGGCAGGGCATCGGACGTCCAGACACCGGTCTCGCTGTCGACTTCGATTGGCAATTGCGGGGCGATCTTGGCCATGGAAACTCAACTCCATAAAATTTTTTGTTTGGATGCCCCGGCGTTGCTGGCAAGGGCTTTCAGGCTCGGAGTGCGGCTTTATTCGCCCCACACATCCTTGAGAACGTTCACCCAGTTCTCGCCCATGATCTTGCGCACCACGCGTTCGGAATGGCCGCGCTTGAGCAGGGTCTCGGTGAGGTTGGGGAATTCGCCCACGGTGCGGATGCCCAGCGGGTTGATGATCTTGCCGAAGTTGGTCAGGCGACGGGCGTAGCCCTTGTCGTGGGTCAGGTACTCGAAGAATTCCTGGCCATGGCCCTGGGTGAAGTCGGTGCCGATACCGATGGCGTCTTCACCGACGATGTTCATGGTGTACTCGATGGCCTCGGCGTAGTCGTCGATGGTCGAGTCGATGCCCTTGGCCAGGAACGGCGCGAACATGGTCACGCCGACGAAGCCGCCGTGGTCGGCGATGAACTTCAGCTCTGCATCGGACTTGTTGCGCGGGTGCTCTTTAAGGCCCGACGGCAGGCAGTGGGAATAGCAGACCGGCTTTTTCGATTCGAGGATGACTTCCTCGGAAGTCTTGGAGCCCACGTGCGAGAGGTCGCACATGATGCCGACACGGTTCATCTCGGCGACGATCTCGCGGCCGAAGCCCGACAGGCCGCCGTCACGCTCGTAGCAACCGGTGCCGACCAGGTTCTGGGTGTTGTAGCACATCTGCACGATGCCCACGCCCAGCTGCTTGAACACGTCCACGTAGGCGATCTGGTCTTCGAACGCATGGGCGTTCTGGAAGCCGAAGAGGATGCCGGTCTTGCCCAGCTCCTTGGCCTTGCGGATGTCGGCTGTGGTGCGCACCGGCATCACCAGGTCGCTGTTGTCGCGGATCAGTTTCTGGCTGGCGGCGATCTGGTCGACCGTGGCCTTGAACCCTTCCCAGACCGACACGGTGCAGTTGGCTGCGGTCAGCCCGCCTTTACGCATGTCTTCGAACAGCTCGCGGTTCCACTTGGCGATGATCAGGCCATCGATGACGATGCTGTCGGCGTGTAATTCGGCTGGGCTCATCAGGCTGTCCCCTTTTGTCGAGTTGGGCGACGCCGAATCGTGTGCCGGCGCTTTGGGGCCAGCATATGCCTGCGGCCTGTGTCGCCCCGATGCAAAAACGACAGGGGGTTTGCCGAAAGCGTCAATGAGCGACATGGCAAGCTCTGGCGCGCTGCTGGGCAATGAGAGCGAGTCTCGACAAGAACCGTTTATGAACATTTTCTTTGCCCTCTACCACCCGGCTCTAGGCTGAGCGAGAATCTCGACGATTCGTCAGCCTGTTCAGGAGAAAACGGATGAAATCAAAGGCATGGCTGGTACTGCTGTTCGTGGCGCTGGGCGCCCAGGCCGCCGAAGAAGAAAGCACGCCCTGCGACAATGTCGAGACCGACCAGCAGACCTATGCGTGCGCGGCGTACAACAAGCAGACCGCCGAACGCGAACTGAAGGCCGCCTATGACGACCTGATCCAGCGCATCCGTGACCAGTACGCGGACGAAAACGACAAGGCCGTTGCGCTCAGCGGACGCATGGAGGCGGCCGAGAAGCTCTGGACCCAGTTGCGCGATGCCGACTGCAAGGTCGAGACCTATGCCGAGAAACCCGGCAGCAAGGCCTTCGAGGCGGCGTGGAATACCTGCGTGGCGCAGCGTAGCGATGAGCGGTCGGAGTATCTGCAGTCGGTGGGGCAGCAGTGATTATCTAATGGCCCTTTCGCGGCCAAACCCGCGAAAGGGCCAGCGCAGCCCCCATCACACCGCCCTGGCCAACCTGTCCTCCCGCGGGCAACGTTCGAACCGCGCCCGATAACAGCGGGTGAAATACGACGCCGACTCGAACCCGCACGCCACACCCACTTCCAGCACGCTCATGTCGGTCTGGCGCAGCAGTTGTCGGGCCTTGTCCAGCCTGAGCCGCAGGTAGAAGCCGCTGGGCGTGTCGTCCAGGTGCAGGCGAAACAGGCGCTCCAACTGACGACGGGTCACCTGCACGGCATCGGCCAGCACCTGGGTGTTGAGCGGTTGCTCGGTGTTGCGCTCCATTTCGCCGATCACCTTCACCAGCTTCTTGTTGCGAATGCCGTAGCGCGTGGCGATTTCCATGCGCTGGTGGTCCTGGCGCGGACGAATACGGCTGACCACGAACTGCTCCGACACCTGGATCGCCAGCTCGCTGCCGTGGGCCTGGGCGATCAGGTCGAGCATCAGATCGATGGACGCCGTCCCTCCCGCGCAGGTGATCCGCCGCCGGTCGATCTCGAACAGCTCCTGAGTCGCCTGCAGGCGCGGATAGCGCTCCTTGAACGCCTCCAGCGCCTCCCAGTGCAAGGTCGCGCGATAGCCGTCGAGCAGGCCCGCTTCGGCCAGCACCAGCGCACCGGTATCGATGCCGCCGAGCGTGCCGCCGTCATGCTCGACGCGCCGCAGCGCCTGTTGCAGCACAGGGCCATAGCAGGCCAGCGGCTCGAAGCCGGCGACAACCAGCAGCATCCCTCCCCGCTCGCTGTCAGACAGCGATTGGTCGGCATTGACCGACATGCCGTTGCTGGCCTGCACCGGGCCGCCGTCCAGGCTCAGCACCTGCCAGCGATACAGCGCTCCGCGAAAGCGATTGGCCACCCGCAAGGGCTCCACCGCACTGATGAAGCCCAACGCAGAAAATCCCGGCAAGAGAAGAAACTGGATCGTTTCCGGCATCGCTGACTCCTGGGAAGTGGGTGGTCGCTGCAGTGCAACTCTTGGTCGCCAGCGTGCGATTGCCCACTGTGCCATGGGCGTAACTTTTTTCCCACGGCCCGCAGAGGCCGGATCCCATAACAATACGCACTGCCGATGGAGAGCCACCATGCATCGCTTTATCCGCCGCAGCCTGTTGTCCCTCGCTCTCAGCACCACCGTGGTCACCCCGCTTTTCGCCGCCGAGCCCGCCGCATGCAAGAACGTGCGCCTCGGTGTGGTCAACTGGACCGACGTCATCGCCACCAGCGCCATGGCCCAGGTCCTGCTCGACGGCCTGGGCTACCAGACCAAACAGACCAGCGCCTCGCAACAGATCATCTTCGCGGGCATCCGCGACAAGCGCCTGGACATGTTCCTCGGGTACTGGAACCCGATCATGACCCAGACCATCACCCCGTTCGTCGACGCCAAGCAGGTCAAGGTGCTCGACCAGCCCAGCCTGGAAGACGCCCGCGCCACGCTCGCAGTACCCAAGTACCTGGCCGACAAGGGCCTGAAGAGCTTTGCCGACATCCACAAGTTCGAGAAGGAGTTGGGCGGCAAGATCTACGGCATCGAGCCCGGCTCGGGCGCCAACACCCAGATCAAGGCGATGATCGCCAGCAACAAGTTCGACCTGGGCAAGTTCCAGCTGGTCGAGTCGAGCGAGGCCGGCATGCTCGCCGCCGTCGATCGCGCCGTGCGCCGCAAGGAGGCCGTGGTGTTCTTCGGCTGGGCGCCGCACCCGATGAACGTGAACATCGACATGGTCTACCTGGGTGACAGCCAGGACGCCCTGGGCCCGGACGAAGGCCGTGCCACGGTCTGGACCGTGACCGCGCCCGACTACGCCGAACGCTGCCCCAACGCCAACCGCCTGCTGGCCAACCTGAAATTCAGCGCCGAGGACGAGAGCCGCATGATGCAGCCGCTGCTCGACCACAAGGACCCGCTGGAATCGGCACGCCAGTGGCTCAAGGACCACCCACAAGACAAGGCCCGCTGGCTTGAAGGCGTGACCACCTTCGACGGCAAGCCGGCGGCTGACAACCTCAAGCTCACCGCCAACTGACCCGGCCTCTTCGCGGGCAAGCCCGCTCCTA
>NZ_JABWRO010000098.1:0-23426 GCF_014268985.1 Pseudomonas sp. RW10S2
CCCGCTGAATTAATTGAGCTGTTCGACGCGGATACGCACGACGTTGCCGACCACATCCTGCAGGGCTTCAAGGGCGACGATGGCATCGTTGATACGCTGCTCGACCACGCCGTGGGTCAGCAGAATCATCGGCACCAGGCCGTCCTGTTCTTCGGCTTCCTTCTGCATGATCGACTCTATGTTGATGCCACGCTCGGACAGGATGCTGGCGACCTGGGCCAGCACGCCTGGGTGATCCTTGGCCTGGATCCGCAGGTAATAGGCGCTTTCGCACGCCTCGATCGGCAGGATCGGGTGCGCCGACAGCGAATCCGGCTGGAAGGCCAGGTGCGGAACGCGGTTCTCCGGGTCGGAGGTCATGGCACGCACCACATCGACCAGGTCGGCGACCACCGACGAAGCGGTCGGCTCCATGCCGGCACCGGCGCCGTAGTAGAGCGTCGAGCCAGCAGCGTCGCCGTTGACCATCACCGCGTTCATCACGCCGTTGACGTTGGCGATCAGGCGGTCGCTCGGGATCAGCGTCGGGTGCACGCGCAGCTCGATGCCGTCGGCAGTGCGGCGGGCCACACCCAGGTGCTTGATGCGATAGCCCAGGGCTTCGGCGTAGTTGACGTCAGCAGTGGTCAGGCGGGTGATGCCCTCGGTGTAGGCCTTGTCGAACTGCAGCGGAATACCGAAGGCGATGGAGGCCAGAATGGTCAGCTTGTGCGCAGCATCGATGCCCTCGACGTCGAAGGTCGGGTCGGCCTCGGCATAGCCCAGCGCCTGGGCTTCGGCCAGCACGTCAGGGAAAGCACGGCCCTTTTCACGCATTTCGGTGAGGATGAAGTTACCGGTGCCGTTGATGATCCCGGCCAACCAGTTGATGCGGTTGGCCGACAGGCCTTCGCGGATCGCCTTGATCACCGGGATGCCGCCGGCAACCGCCGCCTCGAAGGCCACGATCACGCCCTTTTCACGGGCCTTGGCAAAAATCTCGTTGCCGTGCACGGCAATCAGCGCCTTGTTGGCGGTGACCACGTGCTTGCCGTTCTCGATGGCCTTGAGCACCAGATCGCGGGCAATGGTGTAGCCACCGATCAGCTCGATGACGATGTCGATTTCGGGGTTGGTCGCGACTTCGAACACATCAGCGGTAATGGGGGTACCGGTAATCTGGCAGTTCGGGTTCTGCGAGCGCATGGCAATCTGGGCCACTTCAATACCGCGCCCGGCACGGCGGGCAATCTCCTCGGCGTTGCGCTGAAGTACATTGAAGGTACCGCCACCGACGGTCCCCAACCCACAGATGCCTACTTTGACCGGTTTCACTGTGAACTCCCCATTGAACGGCCGGCACCTGCGCCGACCGTGAAACATGCCGTCACCCCATGACGACGGCGTATT
This sequence comes from Pseudomonas sp. RW10S2, assembly GCF_014268985.1. Lineage (NCBI taxonomy): Bacteria > Pseudomonadati > Pseudomonadota > Gammaproteobacteria > Pseudomonadales > Pseudomonadaceae > Pseudomonas > Pseudomonas sp. RW10S2. Next base: position 1,390 of record NZ_JABWRO010000098.1, read on the forward strand.
GAATGAATTACTTGGCGGCTTGCGCCTGGCCGGCCAGGGCCAGCTTGGCCACCTGCGGTGCCGGCTGGTAGCCCGGGATCACCTGGCCGCTTTCGAGCACGATCGCCGGCGTGCCGTTGACACCGATCGACTGGCCGAGCTGGAACTGCTTGCTGACCGGGTTGGCGCACTTGGCCGCCTTGATTTCCTTGCCGTCGACCATCTTGTCCATCGCCGCGCGACGGTCACTGGAGCACCAGACAGCCTGCAGTTGCTCGTCACCCGGCGAGCCCAGGCCCTGGCGCGGGAAGGCGACATAGCGCACCTCGATACCGCGCTTGTTCAGCTCGGGCACCTCGGCGTGCAGCTTGTGGCAGTACGGGCAGGTCGTGTCGGTGAACACGGTGATGTGCGATTTGGTTTCGCCCTTGGCCGGGTAAACCACCATTTCAGTCGCAGGAATACCATTGATCAGCTTGGCGATGCCCTGGCGTTCGGTTTTCTCGGTCAGGTTGACCGGCTTGCCATCCTGGATCTGGTACAGGTAGCCCTGCATGACGAACTGGCCATCTGCGCTGGCATAGAGCACGCGACCGCCCTGCAGCTTGACTTCGTAGAGCCCGCCGACCGGGCTGGTGGCGACGCTTTCGATCGGGACTTCCAGTTCCAGTGTCTTGAGTGTGTTGCGAATGGCTTGCTCGGCACCGGCGTTGACATCGGTGGCCGCAGCGACGGCAAAGGTACTGGCCAGCGCCAGGGCGGCGGCGGCAAACATCTGGGTCACGCGCATGGGGTACTCCTGAAGGCGGACGGGGACCGGAGGACGTCGCCTGCGGAAAAAATCGCGGCGACCAGACAGTCCCTGGTGCAAACCGCTCAAGCCTACCACATCAGGCCGCGACGAAATCACTGTCTGATGGCCGCCGGGCGGAACATGAAAATCATTCATCCACGCGGATGGTGCTGGGCATGCAACTGCTGCAAACGTGCCTTGGCGACGTGGGTGTAGATCTGCGTGGTGGAAAGGTCGCTGTGCCCCAGCAGCATCTGCACCACCCTCAGGTCGGCACCATGGTTGAGCAGATGGGTGGCAAAGGCGTGACGCAAGGTATGCGGTGACAGTGGCTTGTCGATACCGGCCACGCGCGCGTGGTGCTTGATGCGGTGCCAGAACGTCTGGCGGGTCATTTCCTCGCCCCGCAGGCTGGGGAAAAGCACATCGCTGGGGCGACCGTTGAGCAGCTCGCCGCGACCGTCGCGCACGTAGCGCTCGATCCACAGTACCGCCTCCTCGCCCATCGGCACCAGACGTTCCTTGCTGCCCTTGCCCATCACCCGCAGTACACCCTGGCGCAGGTTGACCTGATCGAGGGTCAGGCTCACCAGCTCGGTGACCCGCAGGCCGCAGGCGTAGAGAACCTCGAGCATGGCTCGGTCGCGCTGGCCGATGGCTTCGGCCAGGTCGGGTGCCTTGAGCAGCGCTTCGACATCCGCTTCCGACAGGGATTTGGGCAAAGGCCTACCCAGCTGCGGCATATCGACCTGCAAGGTCGGATCGACACCAATGAGTTTCTCCCGCAGCAGATAGCGATAAAAGCCACGCACACCAGAGAGAAACCGCGCAGTGGAGCGCGGCTTGTAACCCTCATCGAAGCGCCAGGCAAGGTGGTCGAGGATCGAATCGCGGCCAGCTTCAGGCAACGCGACGCCACGCTCCTGCAACCAGCCATTGAACAGGGCCAGGTCGCTGCGGTAGGAAACGCGGGTGTTGTCGGACAGGCCTTTTTCCAGCCAGAGGGCATCGAGAAACTGATCGATCAGGGGGTGGTCCAGGGCGGGCATTCGGAGGGCTGCTGGGTGTTGAAAGTGGGCTTAGTGTTTCACAGCCGCATAATTGTTGTCTGTACCGGCCGCTTCGCGGCTAAAGCCGCTCCTACAGGGATCGCGCAGCGCCTGTGGGAGCGGCTTTAGCCGCGAAAGGGCCCGCACTGGAGAACTCAGGCCTGAGCCAGTACCGGCACCGGTCGCTTGTCCTCGTCGATGGCAACAAAGCTGAACACCCCATGAATCGCACGCTCGCGGCCGTCGAGGTACATGTTCTCGACGAACACATCGACCTGTACCTGCAAGCTGGTATTGCCCACCTTGATCACGCTGCCAACCAGCTCGACGATCGAGCCCGCCGGGATCGGGTGCTTGAAGTCGATGCGGTCGGTGGACACGGTCACCAGCGGCAGGCGACAGAAACGCGTAGCGGCGATGAACGACACCTCATCCATCCAGGCCAGCGCGGTGCCGCCAAACAAGGTGTTGTGGTGATTGGTGGTATTGGGAAATACGGCCTTGGTCACGCGAGTGATCGACAGCTCGGTACGGCGCTGGATTTCCTGGTCTCTTGGGGTGGGGGTCATGGGGTACTCGAATCGCAAGGGAATGGCAGCGGGGCGACCCGCGAAGCAGGCAACACCAATACCACAAAATGCAAAAAAGCAGCCCGAAGGCTGCTTTTTCTCTCGCAAGGCGACCAAGGCCGCCGGTCAAACTGCACTCAGGACAGTTTTTCCTTGATGCGAGCGGCTTTGCCGGACAGGTCGCGCAGGTAGTACAGCTTGGCTTTACGCACGTCACCACGACGTTTCACGGCCAGGCTGTCGATCTGTGGGCTGTAGGTCTGGAAGGTACGCTCTACGCCAACGCCGCTGGAGATTTTGCGCACGGTGAAGGCGCTGTTCAGACCGCGGTTACGCTTGGCGATAACAACGCCTTCGAACGCCTGCAGACGCGAGCGATCGCCTTCCTTCACTTTAACCTGAACGACAATGGTGTCGCCTGGTGCGAAGGTCGGGATTTCCTTGCTCATCTGCTCGGCTTCGAGCTGCTGGATGATCTTGTTGGTCATGCTGTGCTCCTAAGATGGATAACTTGATCCACCATCGATACGTTAACTATCGTCCCGCTCGCGGAGGTATTCCTCGAGCAGCTTCTTCTCTTCTCCAGAAAGCGAGCGACTTTCCAGAAGATCGGCGCGTCGTTCGAAGGTCCTACCAAGGGACTGCTTCATTCTCCAACGCCGGATGTGTGCATGGTTGCCACTTAGCAACACGTCGGGTACACGCTGATCCGCATACACCTCAGGTCGGGTGTAGTGCGGGCAATCCAGCAGACCATCGGTGAAGGAGTCTTCCTCCGCCGAGTCCACATGCCCTAAAGCTCCGGGCAGCAGCCGCGTAACCGCATCGATCAGTACCATGGCCGGCAGCTCGCCACCGGAAAGTACATAGTCACCAATCGACCACTCCTCATCGACATGAGCTTCGATAAAACGCTCGTCGATGCCTTCATAACGACCGGCGATCAGGATCAACGATTCCTGTTCGGCCAGGCCTTTGACCGCCTGCTGAGTCAGCTTGCGGCCTTGTGGCGAGAGGTAGATCACCTTCGCCGATGCTCCGGTCGCCTGCCTGGCACTGGCCAGGGCGTCTTCCAGAGGCTTGATCTTCATCACCATGCCCGGACCACCGCCAAACGGCCGATCATCCACCGTGTGGTGACGATCAGTGGTGTAGTCCCGTGGGTTCCAGCAGGTCACTTGCAGCAACCCCTGTTTCACCGCACGACTGGTAATGCCGTACTCCGTGATGGCCGAGAACATCTCGGGGAACAACGTGATGACTTCTACGCGAAGGTTACCCATCGTCTAGAAATCCGCGTCCCATTCGACTCGCATCACACCTGCTTCCAGGTCGATTGCCAGCACGCATTGCTCCGTATAGGGCAACAGACGCTCGCGATCATCCAGGCTGCCTGCGCAAGGCTTGACCACCATTACATCGTTCGCACCGGTCTCCAACAGGTGATCGACCTTGCCGAACAGTTGTTCGTCCTGGTTGACGACCTTCAGGCCCTGCAACTGGTACCAGTAGTACTCGTCGGCGGCCAGGTTGGGCAAAAGGCTCCGCGCAATGCAGATTTCGTAACCGCTCAGAAGACGGGCTTCATCGCGATCGTCGAGGCCTTTCAGTTTCACGACCAGGCCCTTCTGGGAGCCACGACCGCTGACCAGCTCGACCTGCTTTACCTTGCCTTCGTGCCGAAGCGTCCAGCGCGGATAATCCAACAGGTTTTCAATCGGATCGGTAAAGGAATACACCTTCACCTCGCCGCGAACGCCGTGAACCGAAAAAATCTTGCCAACGACGATGAGGTCGTCAGCCTTTTCTGGCGTCGCGTTCATACTGCTCAGGCAGCAGCCTTGGCAGCGTCCTTCAGCAGCTGAGCAACACGCTCAGACGGCTGCGCGCCCTGGCTCAGCCAGTAGGTGACGCGTTCCTGGTTGACCGACAGCTTGACTTCGGCGCCCGAGGCGATCGGGTTGAAGAAGCCAACGCGCTCAACGAAACGGCCGTCACGGGCGTTACGCGAGTTGGTCACGGTCAGGTGGTAGAAAGGGCGCTTTTTCGAGCCGCCACGGGCCAGACGAATGGTTACCATGTGAACATCGTTCCTATAGTCGGTACTGCAGTCAGTGCTGCAAATCTGAATGCCAAATAGGCACACGGGTGCCCAAAAGGCCGCATATTCTCAGGGAATACACGGACATTTGCAAATGGCTTTTTCGCAAGAGCCATGCAAAGCAATCCAGACCTGCCGCTTAAGCCGCTGTTTTGCGGCGCTTTCCCGCCGAGGCGGGGTCTGCCTGGCCGCCTTGAAATCAAGGCGACCAAGCGGATTCAGTTACAGCTTCGGCATGCCGCCGCCCGGCAGCATCCCGCCCAGGCCACGCATCATCTTGGCCATGCCGCCCTTGGCGGAGAATTTCTTCATCATCTTCTGCATCTGCTTGTGCTGCTTGATCAGTCGGCCGATATCCTGCACCTGCGTGCCGGAGCCCAAGGCGATACGGCGCTTGCGCGAACCGCTGATCAGGTCAGGGTCGCGACGTTCGGCAGGGGTCATGGAGTTGATGATCGCCTCCATCTGCTTGAACTGTTTCTCGGCCGCGCCCTGGGCATTGCCCATCTGCGACAGGTTGACGCCACCGATGCTGGGCAGCTTGTCCATCAGGCCACCCAGGCCGCCCATGTTCTTCATCTGCTGCAACTGGTCGCGGAAGTCTTCGAGATCGAAGCCCTTGCCCTTCTTCAGCTTCTTGGCCAGCTTGTCGGCCTTGGCCTTGTCAATGTTCTGCTCGGCCTGCTCGATCAGGCTGAGCACGTCACCCATGCCGAGGATGCGCGAGGCGATGCGGTCAGGGTGGAAAGGCTCGAGGGCTTCGGTCTTCTCGCCCATACCGATGAACTTGATCGGCTTGCCGGTGATGGCGCGCACCGACAGCGCGGCACCGCCACGGGCATCACCATCGACCTTGGTCAGCACCACGCCGGTCAGCGGCAGCGCCTCGCCAAAGGCCTTGGCGGTATTGGCGGCGTCCTGGCCGGTCATGGCATCGACCACGAACAGCGTCTCGACCGGCTTGACCGCCGCGTGCAGGGCCTTGATCTCGTCCATCATGTCGGCGTCGATGTGCAGACGGCCGGCGGTGTCGAGGATGACCACGTCGATGAACTTGATCTTGGCTTCGCGAATCGCCGCCTCGGCGATATCGACCGGCTTCTGGCTGATATCGGACGGGAAGAAGGTCACGCCGATGTCGTTGGCCAGGGTTTCGAGCTGCTTGATCGCCGCCGGGCGGTAGACGTCGGCGGACACCACCATGACGGTCTTTTTCTTGCGCTCTTTAAGGAAGCGCGCCAGCTTGCCGGCGGTGGTGGTCTTACCGGCGCCCTGCAGGCCCGCCATCAACACCACGGCTGGCGGAGCCGCATTGAGCGCGAGGTCTTCGTTGGCCGCGCCCATCAGGCTTTCCAGTTCGGCCTGGACGATCTTCACGAAGGCCTGGCCCGGCGTCAGGCTGCGCGACACCTCTGTGCCGACCGCGCGCTCCTTGATGCTGTTGACGAAGTCCTTGACCACCGGCAGGGCGACGTCGGCCTCGAGCAGGGCCATGCGCACTTCACGCAACGTGTCCTTGATGTTCTCTTCGGTCAGCTTGGCCTTGCCGGTGACATGGCGCAGCGTCTGTGACAGGCGGTCGGTCAGGTTTTCGAACATGGTGATCCTTTCAGGCCCAATAAAGCCGAGGTTGTTCAGGCGCCCTGGCGGATATCCACACGCGCAGGGCACAGCAAGCCGGGCATTATAACGGAGAGCGGCGACGGCGCACACCTTGGCGCTGAGCGGCAGCGGCGGCGGCCTTTTCGCTGGCAAGTCACAGCGCCGAACCGCCGCCTCCATGAAACCTTGAGCCCGCGAAAAGGCCGACACGGCCTGCAGTCTTCCTAGGCAACCGCGTTCTATGCCAAACTCCCCTCCTTTAGGGCTCGCCTACCAGGACCTATGCTCTCCTCACCCAGCCTCATCCCCAACCTGATCGCGGCCATCCTTTATATTGCTGCGACCGCCTATCAAGGCTCGCGCCTGGCACAGGGTGCCAAGGTCGACAAACGCCTGCTCGGCCTGTTGGGCGTGATTGCCGTTGTCGCACAGACCGGCGCCCTGTTCTTCCAGTTGCTCACCCCACTGGGCCTGAGCCTCGACTTCTTCAGCGCCGCCAGCCTGATCGCCACCGCGGTGATCGCCCTGACGCTGCTCGCCTGCCTGAGCATTCCGGTGGAGAACCTGCTGGTGCTGCTGTTCCCGCTGGGTGCAGTGACAGCGCTGCTGGCACAGTTCGCGCCAGCCGGCACCGTGCCGCTGGTCAATGAAGAGCCCGGCATCCTGGCGCATATCCTGCTGTCGATCCTCGCCTATGGCCTGTTCACCATCGCCGTGGTCCAGGCCCTGCTGCTGTTGCTCCAGGACCACCAGCTCAAGCACAAGCACCCCTCGGGACTGATCCGCAACTTCCCCCCACTGCAAACAATGGAAAGCCTGCTGTTCGGCTTCCTCTGGGCGGGCTGGATCCTCCTGTCGCTGTCGCTGATCTCCGGCTGGCTGTTCTTCGAGAACCTGTTCGCCCAGCACCTGGTGCACAAGACCTCGCTGTCGTGCCTGGCCTGGATCGTGTTCAGCGTCCTGCTGTGGGGGCGCAATCGCCTGGGATGGCGCGGGCACAAGGCGATCCGCTGGACCCTGGCGGGTTTCTGCCTGCTGATGCTGGCCTACTTCGGCAGCAAGCTGGTCCGCGAATTCATCCTGCACATCTGACGGGCAATCATGGACACTTTGCCGTACGCCCCGCTGCTCGGCACCCTGATACTGGCGTTGCTGTGGTCGGCGCTGTTCAGTGCGGTCGAGGCCGCCCGCCAGCAACTCAACGGCCACGCCCGCTCCAGCGAGACAGAAGCCCCCACCCTGCCCGCCCAGGCACTGGTCCTTTGCGCCAGCCTCGGCAAGTTGCTGGTGCTGGGCCTGGCCTGCCTGATCGGCCAGCGCTACAGCGGCGAACATGGCTTCTGGCTGGCCGGGCTCTGTGCCACGCTGACGCTGCTGGTGCTGGCCGAGTACCTGCCGCGGCGCCTGGCACGACGCAACCCGCACGCCTTCGCCAGCCTCGGTGGCAGCCTGCTCAAGCTGCCACTGGCAGCGCTGCAGCCGCTGGCCTGCCTGCTCGACGGCATGGCCAAAGTGATCCTGCGCCCGTTCCGCGTGCAGCCTACCGCCGTCGCCCTGCACCCACAGGACGAAGACGCCCTGGATGACGACGAGCCGCACGAAACCCCACGCCAGGGCCTGATCGAGGGCCTGCAAGCGCTGGACAGGATTACCGTCAACGACATCCTGGTCCCGCGCAACGAAGTCGATGGCATCAACCTCGACGACCCGATCGAACAGATCATCGAACAACTGATCCTCAGCCGCCACACCCGCCTGCCCGTCTATCACAACGACATCAACCAGGTCGAAGCGATCCTCAACACCAAGCTCATCAGCCACCTGCTGCCACGCGCCGAACTGACCCTGGAGAAACTCCAGGCCGCCTGCTACGAGCCCTACTTCGTCCCGGAAAGCACTCCACTGCAACTGCAACTGCTGAACTTCCACAAGCAGCAGCGGCGCATGGGCGTGGTCGTGGACGAGTACGGCGAAGTGCTGGGGATCGTGACGCTCGAAGACATCCTTGAAGAAATAGTCGGCGAGTTCGAGGACGAGCAGAGCCTGGACAACCCCCATATCCATCCCCAGCCCGATGGCCGCTTCATCATCGAAGGCACCGCCTCGCTGCGCGAGCTCAACCGCAGCCTGGGCTGGCACCTGCCCTGCGACGGCGGCCCGAAAACCCTCAACGGCCTGGTCACCGAAGCACTGGAAAGCATCCCGGCAAGCGCGGTTTGCCTGAAAGTCGGACGCTACCGCCTGGAAATCCTCGAAACCGAGGACAATTGCGCCAGCAAGGTACTGGTCTGGACCGTAACCCGATAGCTATACTCGGGCCACGCTTACCCAGCCCTGCCGTCCCGCCTGCTACCCGCACCCGGCGCCCCACGGCCAGTCCGCCTCACTGACGTGCCAGCGGCCCTGCGTCCTATCCCGAACAGCGTCCGCGCCCTGCCACCCCGGGGCCCTCGTCAGCCTGGCGAACCACAACAATACGCTGCGGCCCGCCTGATCGGCCGCGCGAACGACTGTTCAGGGACCTACGCATGACAACCAGCAACACCTACGCCGAACCTGTCTCGGCGACCCCGGTCAATTCGCCCGCCCGGGTCGCCACCGCCAGCTTCATCGGCACCGCCATCGAGTTCTACGATTTCTACGTGTACGCCACGGCTGCGGCGCTGGTGATCGGTCCGGTGTTCTTCCCGTCCGGCTCAGGCACCGCGCAGATGCTTGCAGCCTTCCTCACCTTCGGTATCGCCTTCCTCGCCCGACCGCTGGGCTCGGCCCTGTTCGGCCACTTCGGTGATCGCATCGGGCGCAAGTCGACCCTGGTCGCCTCGTTGCTGCTGATGGGGGTGTCCACCACACTGATCGGTGTCCTGCCAGGCTATGACAGCATCGGCGTATGGGCCCCGATCATTCTCTGCGTGCTGCGCTTCGGCCAGGGGCTGGGATTGGGCGGCGAATGGGGCGGGGCAGCCCTGCTCGCCACCGAGAACGCACCGCCCGGCAAGCGCGCCTGGTTCGGCATGTTCCCGCAGTTGGGCCCGTCGATTGGCTTCCTCGCCGCCAACGGTCTGTTCCTGACCCTGGCACTGGTGCTCAGCGACGAGCAGTTCCGTGAATGGGGCTGGCGCATTCCGTTCCTGCTCAGCGCTGCATTGGTGCTGGTGGGCCTTTACGTACGCCTGAAGCTCGAGGAAAGCCCGGTCTTCGCCAAGGCCGTGGCCCGTCAAGAGCGGGTGAAAATGCCGGTGGTCGACCTGTTCGCCAAGTACTGGATGCCCACCTTGCTGGGCGCTGCGGCGATGGTGGTGTGCTACGCACTGTTCTACATCTCCACGGTGTTCTCGCTCAGCTATGGCGTCTCCACACTCGGCTACAGTCGCGAAACCTTCCTCGGCCTGCTGTGCTTCGCCGTGGTGTTCATGGCCCTGGCTACGCCGCTGTCGGCCTGGCTCAGCGACCGCTATGGGCGCAAGCCGGTGCTGATCGTCGGTGGGCTGCTGGCGATTGCCTCAGGCTTCACCATGGAACCCCTGCTGACCTCGGGTTCCACTGCCGGCGTGGCGCTGTTCCTGGCGATCGAACTGTTCCTGATGGGCGTGACCTTCGCCCCGATGGGCGCGCTGCTGCCTGAGCTGTTCCCGACCCACGTGCGTTACACCGGGGCCTCGGCGGCCTACAACCTGGGCGGCATCGTCGGCGCCTCGGCGGCACCGTTCTTTGCCCAGCAACTGGTGAGCATGGGTGGTTTGAGCTGGGTGGGGGGATATGTATCGGTGGCGGCGGTGATCAGCCTGATTGCAGTGCTGTGCCTGAAGGAAACTCGCCATACCGAGCTTTGAGCAGTTGGGGCAAGCCCGCTCCCGCAGGAATCCGTAGGAGCGGGCTTGCCCGCGAATGGGCTGCGCAGCAGCCCCGTGCGATCTCAGATCAGAACTCGACCTTCACCGCCTGCGAAGCACGGGTCGCCTTGGCGCGCGCCGCTTCGACCGACTCGTCGCGGGCCAGGCACACACCCATGCGGCGGGTGCCGTTGATTTCCGGCTTGCCGAACAGGCGAATGGCGGTGTCCGGCTCGCTCAGCGCTGCGCCGAGGTTGGCAAAGCTGGTCTGCTGCGACTGGCCTTCGGGCAGGATCACGGCCGAGGCCGACGGACCGAACTGACGCACCACCGGGATCGGCAGGCCAAGAATCGCACGTGCATGCAGGGCGAACTGCGACAGGTCCTGGGAAATCAGGGTGACCAGACCGGTGTCATGCGGACGTGGCGACACTTCGCTGAACCACACCTGGTCGCCCTTGACGAACAGCTCGACGCCGAACAGGCCACGACCACCCAGCGCATCGGTGACCGCCTGAGCCACACGCTGCGACTCAGCCAGCGCCTTCGGGCTCATGGCCTGGGGCTGCCAGGACTCCTGGTAGTCGCCCTTCTCCTGACGGTGACCGACCGGCGCGAGGAAGGTGGTGCCGCCCACATGACGCACGGTCAGCAGGGTGATTTCGTACTCGAAATCAATGAAACCCTCGACGATCACCCGGCCCTTGCCAGCACGCCCACCTTCCTGGGCGTAGTCCCAGGCTTTCTGCAGGTCGGCATCACTGCGCAGCAGGCTCTGGCCCTTGCCCGACGAGCTCATTACCGGCTTTACCACGCACGGATAGCCAACATCGGCCACGCCCTTGGCGAAGTCTTCATAAGTGTCGGCGAAGTGGTAGGGCGAGGTCGGCAGCTCCAGCTCTTCGGCAGCCAGGCGACGAATTCCTTCGCGGTTCATGGTCAGCTGAGTGGCGCGGGCGGTCGGCACCACGTTGAAACCTTCGTTCTCCAGCTCGACCAGCGTGGCGGTGGCGATGGCCTCGATTTCCGGCACGATGTAGTGCGGTTTTTCAGCCTCGATCACCGCACGCAGGGCGACGCCGTCGAGCATGTTGATCACATGGCTGCGGTGCGCGACCTGCATGGCAGGCGCGTTGGCGTAACGGTCCACGGCGATCACCTCGACGCCCAGGCGCTGCAGCTCGATCACCACTTCCTTGCCCAGCTCGCCGCAGCCACACAGCAGTACGCGGGTCGCGGTCGGCGACAATGGGGTTCCGATACGGGTCATTTCAGGTCCTCGAAGGCGTCCGGGGCGCGCCGGCTGGTGCTGCCCGCTGAAAAAGGACCGGTATTCTACATCAATCGGGCGCGGATCAACCCACCGCCAGCGCGCGTCGCGCCCGCCACGCCATGATCAGCCAGACCGCCGTCACACCAGCAAACTTCGAGGCCATCGCTGTGCCGATCACGGCAGGCGTCAGTGCACCGATCATGCCGAAGAAGATGAAGGTGTCCACCGGGATGCTCAGCGCCGAGCTCAGCCACAGGCGGTCACGCAGGGGTCTGCGAGTGACGCTGAACACCAGCCAGTCAATCAGTTCGGACACGAAGAACGCCGTAGCGCTGGCCAGGGCGATGGCCGGCTCCGAAGTCGCGTAGGACAGCACCAGCGCCGCCAGCATCGCGATCAGTGCGCCATGCCCGTAACGGGTCTGCACCATGTCACGCAGGATGAACACCAGCCCGCCCCAGGCGGACCAGATCACGTCCAGGTGCGGAGCGCTGGAGAAGGCGTAGTTGATGAGCACCACGCTGCTGATGTAGGCGATGAGGTAGAACATGATCCGGAGATTCGAGGGGCAAGCCCGACAGATTAGCGCCAGCCCCATCGTGGGACAAGTCGCAGCGGCAAACCGCCGCTAGCTCAACCGATCACCAACCCCGCCGCCACGGCCCGCTCATGGCACAGCTTGATCACCGCCCGGCGCTCGTCATTGTCCATCCGTGCCCACCGGGTGATCTCCTGCACCGTACGCTGGCAACCGATGCAGATGTCCTGCTCATCCAGCGCACAGACGTTCACGCACGGCGAGGCGACCGGCCGCTCGTCAGTCTTCATCGACCACCAGCTCCCGCGCATAGCGCTCGGCGTTGTGCACATAGTGCGCGGCGCTGGCTTCGAGCATGCGCTTCTGCTGCTCGGTCAGCTCGCGCACCACCTTGCCCGGCGAGCCCATCACCAGCGAACCGTCGGGAATCTCCTTGCCTTCCGGGATCAGCGCATTGGCGCCGATGATGCAGTGCTTGCCGATCCGCGCACCGTTGAGGATGACCGCATTGATGCCGACCAGGCTGTAGTCGCCGACGCTGCAGCCATGCAGCATGGCGTTGTGGCCAATGGTCACGCCCTTGCCCAGGGTCAGCGGCGACCCCATGTCGGTGTGCATGACGGTACCGTCCTGGACATTGCTGTCCTCGCCGATGTCGATCAGCTCGATGTCGCCGCGCAGCACGGCGCCGAACCAAACACTGGCCCGGGCCTGCAGGCGCACCTTGCCGATCAAGGTGGCAGTGGGGGCAGCCCAACTGCTGGGATGGGCTTCGACCCGCAGGTCGCCCAAGCGGTATTTCATGTCGTGTTCCTCACGGTTGAACGCAGTCGGCGGGTGAACCCCGCTCAGTTCTGGATAAAGCGCTCTGGCGGCTGGTGCAGGCTGATACCGGCGTCGAACAGCACGTTGACCAGCTCGACGATCATGATCGCCGACAGCCCCCAGATCTTGTAGTCGCCATAACGGTAGCTGGGCACGTACCAACTGCGCCCCTGGTAGTCGATGCGATGGGTGTGGTCGCGTGGGTCCTGGCGAAAAAACGACAGAGGGACGTTGAAGACCGCGGCGATTTCGGCATCGTTGGGCTGGTACTCGACGTAATCCGGAATCAGCCCGACGAACGGCGTTACCTTCAGCCCGTGCAACGAAATCAGCGGGCTCAGGGGGCCGATCACCTCGACCAACCCCGGCGGCAGGCCGATTTCCTCCTCGGCTTCGCGCAGGGCGGTGAACACCAGGTCCGGGTCCTCCGGATCGCGGCGCCCTCCGGGAAAGGCCACCTCGCCACCATGGGTGGAAAGCCCCTTGGCACGCAGAGTGAGCACCAGCTCGGGCTCTTCGCTACGGGTAATGGGCAGCAGCACCGCCGCCTCGGGAAAACGGCGATCCGCCTCCAGTGACGCAGGGGTATGGTTGCTCATTCGGCGAAGAAGCTCGTCCAGCATTACGCACTCTCGATTCCAAGGCCTGCCTTGCATGATGCACCAAAGCCGCGAGGCACCCAAGCCCCGACGGCTTGCGACAACCCCGTCGGCCGCGCCAAGATAGCCGCTCACACAGGAATAAAAGCATGAAATTCTGCAGCGCGTGCGGCCAACCGGTCATTCAGCAGATTCCCGAGGGCGACAGCCGCCTGCGGTACGTCTGCCCCTCCTGCCAGACCATCCACTACCAGAACCCCAACATCGTCGCAGGCGTCTTGCCGATCTGGGGCAGCCAGGTGTTGCTGTGTCGCCGCGCCATCGAGCCCCGCCGCGGCTTCTGGACCCTGCCCGCCGGCTTTATGGAGAACGGCGAAACCCTTGACCAGGCCGCTCGTCGCGAGACCGTCGAGGAAGCCTGCGCACGCGTCGGCCCAACCACCCTCTACCAGTTGTTCGACCTGCCGCACATCAACCAGGTGCACGTGTTCTTCCGCGCAGAGCTCGCCGACCTGGACTTCGACGTCGGTGTCGAGAGCCTGGAAGTGCGGTTGTTCGAAGAGCATGAAATACCCTGGAACGAACTGGCTTTCCGCACCGTCACGCGGACACTAGAATGCTATTATCGCGACCGCATCGGGCAGCAGTACCCCATAGGCCATGAATACCTGCCGCCGATGAACGTTTCGTCGTCCACCTAGCTATTTCAGGATACGTTTCATGCGCTGGTTGCTTGCCCTCTTCTGCTTGTGCGTTGCATCGGTGTCCCAGGCGGCGTTCACCGAGACCATCATTCGCAAGCCCCTGCCCGCGACCACGTCGCAGGGCACGCAGCCCCAGGCCAGGCCTGTGCAAAGCAGCAGCCAGCCGCAGATCGACAAGGTGCTGGTGCTCAAGTCAGAGCGGCGCCTGCAATTGATCAGCCGCGGCGAGCCACTCAAGACCTACCGCATCTCACTGGGCAAACAACCCAAGGGCGCCAAGGAGCGCGAAGGCGACAAGCGCACCCCTGAAGGCTTCTACTGGCTCGACTGGCGCAAGGTCAGCGACCGCTACAACCTGGCCATGCACATCTCCTACCCAAACATCAGCGACGCCGCCAAGGCGCGCCGCGAAGGGGTCAATGCCGGCAGCATGATCATGATCCACGGCACACCGATCAACGAAGAATACCCGGAGTGGTACTTCCACACCCTCGACTGGACCGAAGGCTGCATCGCCATGCGCAACGACGACATGCGTGAAGTGTGGAGCATGGTCAAGGACGGGACCATGATCGAGATTCGCCCCTGAGCCCTCGGGCTCACCCTTGCAGTTCCCACTTCCCCAGCGTGAAGCCCGCCCGCGCCTGAGAAAGACGGCGCAGGCTGACGGCGCGTCCTACATTTTCAGCAAGTCCTCAGAATATCCCGACTCAAAAAGGTTATTTGCCTGATACCCATACAGGCAATGTATCGCATCCAAACGACTGTTCGAATTTTTAGAATCCACGCAAACGAGTACTTGAACCGTACGACCTCTGCGGAATTCTTCGATGGCGAACACCCCGTTTCCGGCTATCTGCCTTTCAATCATCAGTGCATTGCTCGCGCTGCTGACCAGCTCGGTTGCCCTTGCAGCCGATACCGCCAGCGAGCAGCTACGCGACCAGCAACGCGAGCTTCAGCAATTGCAGCAACAGCAGCGGCTGGAGCACTGGCAGCGCCGCCCTGCCCCGCAAGGATCAGGGCAGCCGGCACCATCGGCAACCCCTTCAGCCCAATGCTGGCCGGTCAGCGGCCTGCGCCTGAGCGGCAACGTGCGCATCACCAACGCCACGCTCGAACAGAGCCTGCGCCCGCTGCTGCACTCGTGCATGACTGCGCACGCCATCAACCGACTGCTCCTGGCAATCACCGAAGGCTACGTAAGGGCGGGGTATCCGGCAAGCCGCCCTTATCTGAGACATCCCCCCAAGGCTGGCGCCCCCCTCGACATCGTCATCGTCGAAGGCTTCGTCGAGAGTATCGAGTTGGATACTGCGCTGCCGCTGTCGCTGGCCGGTGCCTTTCCCGACATGCTCGGCCATCCACTGTACCTGCCCGACCTGGAGCAAGGGCTCGATCAACTGAACCGACTGCGCGCCTATGACCTGGGCGCCAACCTGTTGCCCGGCGACGTACCCGGCGGTACGCGGATACAACTCGAACCACGCCGGATCGGTTCGCGCTGGCATCTGGACAGCCGCCTCGACAACCGCGGCAGCGCACTCACCGGCCGCCATCGCCTGAACCTGAGCCTCGGCCTGGACAGCCCGCTGGGGCTGAACGACGACCTGCGCCTGTCATTGAACTCCAGTGTCTTCCAGGCACCGGGGCGCAGCCAGGGGGCCAGCCTCTACTACAGCGTTCCCTACGGCCCCTGGACCTTCGCCCTGAACGCCAGCCAGCTCAGCTACCGCGCACCGCTACCCGGCAACCGCCTCAGCAGCCGGGGCAGCAGCAGCCTGCGAGGGCTGAGTGCCGACCGCATGCTGTGGCGCAACCAGCAGGGCATGCTCAACGCCAGCCTGCGCCTTGACCACAAACGCGTGGGCAACTGGCTCGGCCCGCTTAAGATCGCCCAGCAGAGCCCGACACTCACCACCCTCGAGGCGGGCCTCAACCTGCTCTGGCTCGAAGGCGGCCTGTGGAACGCCTATGTCGGCGTCGCCCAAGGCGTGGATCTGTTCGGTGCCGACCGCGCACCGCTTGGCCGCAAGAGCGCCGAGCCTGGTTTTCGCAAGTACCGCGCCAACCTCCTGTACCTGCACCCGGGGCCCTGGCGCTGGCAGAGCGAACTGAACCTGCAATACAGCCCCGACCGCCTGCCGGCCATCGAACAGCTTGCCCTCTCCGACGACCTCGCCGTGCGCGGCTTTCGCCAGCACAGCGTCTCCGGCGCCAGCGGTGCGGTGTGGCGCAACACCTTGAGCCACACCCTTCCCCTCAGCCTGCCCCTGGAAATCCGCCCGCACCTCGGGCTGGACCTGGGCTGGACGCGCTTCGATCACGGCAGCAGCTCGCAACGCCTGAGCGGGGCCGTGCTCGGCGTGGTACTGGGCACGCCGGGCAATCGCCTGCGCCTGGACTACCAGCGCGCGCTGAGTGCCAGCGACCGATCACGCAGCACCCTGGAGCCTGGCTTCTGGGTGTTCGAATGGACCTTGAAGATCTGATTCACCCACAACAAGAGAGACAACCCCGTGAACGATAAAAAGCCCCGCAAAGCGACCACCCCCGACGCCCTGCGCTGGAGCATATTTCTCACACTGGCAGCCGCCTCACCGGCCCTGCTCGCCCAAGGCAGCCTGCAACCGGCTCCTGGACCGGGCGGCACCCCGCTGATCAACGACGCCCATGGCGTGCCGGTCATCGAGATCGTCGCACCCAACGCCAGCGGCTTGTCGCACAACCAGTTCCTGAACTACAACATCGGCCAGGCGGGTGCGGTGCTCAACAACGCCCTGCAGGCCGGCCAGTCGCAACTGGCAGGCGCCCTGGCCGCCAACCCGCAGTTCCAGGGGCAGGCTGCCTCGACCATCCTCAACGAAGTGATCAGCCGCAACGCCTCGCTGATCGAAGGCCCACAGGAAATCTTCGGCCGCCCCGCCGACTACATCCTCGCCAACAGCAATGGCATCACCCTCAATGGTGGCAGCTTCATCAACACTACCCGCGCCGGTTTCCTGGTCGGTGATGTGCAGCTCGAGGACGGCCGCGTGCGCCTGCTCGACTCACGCAACGCCCATGGCACCCTCAGCGTGCTCGACGGTGGCCAGAGCAACGATGGCGGCGCCCTCGAACTGATCGCCCCGCGCATCGACAGCAAGGGTACGCTCAAGACCCGCGACGACCTGCAGTTGATTGCCGGACGCAACCGCATCGACGCCAGCAACGGCCAGGTCCTCGAACACCTGCCAGGCACCCCGGCGAGCATCGATGCCAGCCTGTTCGGCGCCATGTACGCCGGCCGCATCCGCGTGGTCAGCACGGCCGAGGGCGCGGGCGTGCGAATCGGCGCCATCGACATGCACGGGTACGATGGCATCCAGGTCCAGTCGGCCGGCGGGCTGCACATCGGTGACGACAGCACGCGCAACGCCGCGCTGCGCAGCCGCAAGGGCGACCTCGACCTCAGCGCCAGCGGCGACCTGAGGCTGCAGGCCGTCACGGGCGAGGGCAAATCGATCAACGTCAATGCGGGCCAGAAACTCACGCTGGATACCACAGCCCGGGAAAACATCGAACGTGACCGTAAGTCATGGGACAAGAAGTGGCTGTTCGTCACCACCGAGACCTACGAACGCAACACCACCGAGACCGAGCGCACGCTCACCGGCACGCACTTGCAAGCCGATGACCGCCTGGCGCTGAAGTCCGGCGACGACATGCAACTGGTAGCGGCCACCCTCAAGGCCGGCGGCGAACTCAACCTCGACAGCGCGACCAACCTGAGCATCGAAGCCGGCAAGCAGAGCCGACGTGTCGAAGAGCAGGTACGCCATCGCAAGCACCTGTGGCGGGGTGACAGCGACAGCGACCAGTACCAGCAGACCGCCAAACCCAGCGACCTGCAGGGGGGCGAGCTGATCGCCAAGGCTGGTGAGGCACTCAAGGTCCAGGGCAGCCGGATGCACAGCGAGGGCGACATGGCGCTGTCGGCAAGCCAGGTCGACATCGCCACCACGGCCCTGGAGGCACGCGGCACACAACGCGACTACCGGGGCGACCTGGTTTCCGGCAGCTTCTTCGGCGACCGCGAAGGCAAGGACAATACCGCCCAGCAGGTCGCCGGCAGTGTGATCACCTCGGGCGCCAACCTGAACGTCACCGCCGGACAGGTCAGGGTCAAGGGCAGCACCATCGCCAGCGAAGGCGAATCGGTGCTCTACGGTGACAAGGGCAAACTGGTGATCGAAGCCGACCACAGCCGCTCCAGCACCACCGACAAACAGAGCGACAGCAAGCTGTTCGGCCTGATCGGCCACGACCGCAGCCACAGCGCCAACCAGGAGAAGGTGCTGGCAAGCGACGTCAGTTCGAAAAGCGACCTGCGCCTGGCCAGCGCCGAAGAGTTGCGCATCCAGGGCGCCAAGGTCGAGGCCGGTCGGCAGCTCAAGATCGAAGCCAAGGGCGACCTCATCGTCGAGAGTGCGCAGGCACGCAGCGACAGCAAGACCGACACGCAACAACGCTCACTCACCGCCAGCGCCCGCCAGACCGCCAACGCCAAGGACGACAAGCCCGGATCTCGCCAGTACGAGGCTGGAGTCGGCTATGCGGTCGTCAGCACACACAGCCAGCAACGCGTGACCGAACAGGTGGGCAGCGAGCTCAAGGGCGGCTCGGTCGAACTGCAAAGCGGTGCACACCTGCAGGTCAATGGCTCGAAAGTCACCGCCACTACTGGCGACCTCGCGTTGCAAGGGCAACGGATCACACTCGGCGCCACCCACAACGACCACCAGACAGACACCCAGAGCACCGACAGCGGTGGCAGCCTGGTCGTGACCGGCGGCATCGACCGAATCGGCAGCCTCTTCGAGGGGCATCATCAGAAGGAGACCGTGCGTGAGCGCGACAGCAAGGTACAACGCAGCGAATTGCAGGCAGGTGGCGATGTGAAGATCGACACAGGGACGTTGGTGACCGAGGCCGCACGCGTCGACGCTGGCAAGGCGTTGCTGGTCAAGGCCAAGGAGATCGAGAACCGAGCGGTACAGGATGTGCACGAACGCGAGCAGCGCAATGACAACTGGCGTGGCACCCTCGGTGCCAGCCTCGAATACCGCGACCTGACCCGGCCCATCGAGCGCCTGATACTCGGCGAGGAAGCCGCGCGCTTCCAGCAGGCCTCGCCCGAGGACGCGATGGCCGCACCCAGCGTCGGCGGCGACATGACCGTGGACCATCTGAAGCGCCTGGAAAACCAGCGCCGCGGTATCGCCCAGGTCAGCGAGCTGTCCGGTGCCAGCGTCAAAGTCGAAGCCGAGCGCATCGACGATCAAGGCACGGCCTGGCGCGCCAATGAGGGCCTGCTGGCGATCACCGCCAACCAGCATCATCAACGTGCGGCGGTCGACGAGCAGTCGCGCCTCGTCGAGCAATTGGCCGTTGGCGGTGACATGCGGGTCGACACCAGTACCGGCAACGACCTCAATGTGCGCGCCAGCGCTAAAGGTGGCTCGTCGAACAGCGAAGACAGCACCCGCAACGCCCGAGTCGGCAGCCTCTATGGGCAAACGGGTATCCAGGTCCAACTGGGCGCCGACGGCCTGTACGAAGGTACGCGCATCAACGCCGGCAACGGCGACCTCAGCATCACCAGCAACGGCAAGCTCTTGCTGAGCGCAGCTCACGACCAGCGCTCCGAACACCAGCGCCAGACCGACGGCAATGCCTGGGCCAAGGTGGGCAACCGCCCCGGCAGTACCGGTGTCGAGGGTCGCGGCTACCTTGACCTGACCGAGCTCCAGCGCCAGGAAAGCAAGGCCCAGGTCGGCCAGATCGACGCCAAGGGCAAGGTGCTGCTCAGCAGCGGCGCCGACCTTATCCTCGAAGGCACTCGCATCGGCAGCCGCGAAGCACCGACTGGCGGCATCGAACTGGACAGCGCCGGGCTGTTGCAGGTCAAGGCGGCCCACGACAGCCAGCAGGCCAGCGGCCACAACCTCGGCGGCGGGCTCGAGCTGGCAGCCAAGTTCGGCACGGGCAAAGGCGGCGCACTGGGTGGTCACTTCGCCAATGGCAAGCTCAACGAGAAGGCCAGCCAGGCAGTCGATGCCCGCTTCGACACCCAAGGCACCCTGCAGATCAGTAGCCGTGCACGCGACGATATCGCCCTGCATCTCCAGGGCCTGCAAGCCTCGGCCGCGCAGATCAAGCTGGAGGCCAGCAAGGGTGGCATGCTGGTCGAAGCCTCGTCCGACAAGGAGCAGCGCGACAACCTGGAGATCACTGCCGGTGCCGGTTTCAGGCTCAACCGCGGCGAAACCCCGGACAAGGATATCCGCGGCCTGCACGGGCGGGTGCAGGTCAATCTCGACAAGCGCGACAACCAGACCTGGAATGCCAGCACCTTGCGCGCTGACCGCATCGAGCTGGCAAGCCAAGGTGACACCCGCATCGAGGGCGCAAGCCTGGACGCCGACCGGATCCGCGGCGACATCGGTGGCGACCTGCTGCTGGCCAGCCGCAAGGATCGCGTCGACACACTGGTCGTCAAGGCCGACGCCCGTCTGAGCCACGAGAAGAATCCCCAGGGTTATCTCGATGCTGCCGGAGCCCTCTCCGGCCCAGCGGCAGGCAAGGTCACCGAGAAGGTTGGCCCGACGCTGAGCAAGGTGGACCCGAAGCTGTCGCCGACCGTGAAAGTCGAGGTGTCCCACACCCAGCGCGACACCGTCGCTCACCAGGCCACGCTCAAGGGCAATGAAGGCGTCGAATTGAAGGTCGGTGGCCAGGCGCGTCTGGTCGGGGCACGGATCCAGTCGAGCGCTGGTGACGTCGATCTGCAGGCCCAGTCGGTCAGCCGCGAAACGCTCACGGGTCGCGACTACCAGCGCAATGTCTCGGTGGACTTCTCCAACTCGCCGGTCGACATGGGTACGGCCATTGCGGAACTGTCCAAGAGCAAGGGCGCGGCGGATGGTGAGAATGCGCTGGACCTGGGGCTGCTGCGCACCAGCGGGCATAGCCGCAGTGAGGAGTGGGTGTCGAATGTCGGGAG
Organism: Pseudomonas sp. RW10S2; assembly: GCF_014268985.1. Classification (NCBI taxonomy): domain Bacteria; kingdom Pseudomonadati; phylum Pseudomonadota; class Gammaproteobacteria; order Pseudomonadales; family Pseudomonadaceae; genus Pseudomonas; species Pseudomonas sp. RW10S2. Next base: position 22,300 of record NZ_JABWRO010000098.1, read on the forward strand.
CAAAGGTGCGCGCTGATCGTTGAGTGCAGGAGCAGGGAGATCCTGTAGGAGCGGGCTGGTCCCGCGATGGCAACACCGCGGTGGATGGCACCGGCTATGCCGGTGTTCGCGGGCAAGCCCGCTCCTACAAGGGGGTGGCGTAGGTGCCTGGTATTCCTGGCGTCGCCTATGCGTATCGCATCCTTCGAAAATCAGAAAATACGCCTTTCCTGTAGTCCATTTCCCAAAGATACTCCCGGCGCCTTTTTTCCGTTGCGGCTCCTGGGGCAGCGCTCTAGTCTCGGCGCGTCGTTGCACATCAACGACACAGCTTTGACAGGCTGTGACGGTAAATAGCATATGGCCAAACCTTGATGGCGGCTGTACGTGCGGGCACGCTCGCGTGCGCCGGAACTTTGCTATTTCCGCCGGTCTGTCAACCCACGTACAGCTGCCACCCTTCTGTTTGACAGCAGGTAGGTGGCCGCACATGAAGGTAAATAGCTATGTTAAAGATCGTCCCCGACCCACCTCACAACAACCACTCTCTCGAAGACACCATCATCCAAGCCACCGAGTACGCACTCTGCGCACAAACCGTGGCCCATCAAGCGGTCCTCCTCCAACCCAAGTCCCCCGTCTCGCTCCTGGTAATGGCTGCCATTCATGAAATGGAAGCGCTAAGGATTTTGCTGGAGTCGGCTTTGATACAGATTCAGATGCCGGCAGAGCCGCAGACAGCTCACTAAGCGGTTTTCGGGAGATGAAGGGATGGATACAAGCGACACCACACCGAACACCACCGTTGGCAAGACTCGGTTCTACCAAGGCAAGGGTCTGACCCAGCCGCTGTTCTGCATCGAGCCGGGCATCCCGTGCGAGCGTGCACGCGAGCAGGCTTCGGAGTTGATGGGGTACGTGCGCGACATGACCTTGAGCGCAGTGATGGATGAGAACCCGCAACTGGTCTGGGCTTCGTATTACCTGAGCGCATTGGCCAAGGCATTGATGGACGATGCGGAGCTGGGGATGCGCCGGTAGAGGCGGGTTTATCGGATCTGGAGCTGAGTGGGTTGCGGGAGATTCTGTCTGGCTCAAATCTAAAGGTCTAGTCCAATCCCTGTAGGAGCGGGCTTGCCCGCGAAAAA
>NZ_JABWRO010000099.1:0-23374 GCF_014268985.1 Pseudomonas sp. RW10S2
CACGCCGCCTTCGGTGACGCTTGGCGAAGCAGTCAGGGTGGCGGTGGTGGTGTCGATGGTGTCGGTGACCTGGGTCACCGCCGGGGTGGTGCTTGGCGTGATGATCAGGCCGTTACCACCAGTCGTGCCGGTAATGGTCGCGGAAATCTGGCCGCCATCGATGTAGGGCGTGTCGTTGGCCGGGATGTTGACGTTGACGGTGCCGGTGGTCTGGCCGGCCGGGATCACGATGACGGCGCCGTTGGACAGCGTCACGGTCAGGTTGGTCAGCGGTGGCTGGTCGACGGTGGCGGTATATACGATGACGCCCCCCGCTTCGGTAATCGAGGGGGACGCTCCCAGGAGCAGTGATGTGTGGAGGAGGGTATTGGTGAGGGGCGTGCTGGCGTTGTTCGAATCCAACCCGCCCACCTCCTCGATGCCTTGCTCGGTAGCGAAGCCGGTGGTTGGCTCAACCATCCCGGCAGTCTCCTGTAGTATCACGAAACTATGACCACCACCTGCCGAACCGCCTTCTGCCCCAACTAAGCCAGCCGCAGTGGCTTCCTGCACGGTGGTCGGATCGACACCAGCGATGATGGCCTGTTGGAGCTCTTTGACCGAGAGCTCTGCCTGAGCAGTGGTCTGGCTCAGATCGGTACTGCTGTAAGGAGTGTCAGTGCTCCATTGGGTTTCGCGACCCAGGTCAAGCAGGCGACCATCTTCCAACTCTAGGGTGATCGCGCCGCTCAGACCGGTATCGACCTGCTCGCCTGCCAGCAGGCGGTCGCCTTCGATCAGTACACGTCGGATGCCCTCTGGGGAAACTGCGGTTACTTGGCCAACAACACTTTTGACGATGGCAACAATACTGCTCATTGAACTCTCCGGGCTATCTATCTGGCCGAAATGAAAAACCGGCGATTAAATAATGAGATGTACGTGTCATACTTTGTTGGGGCTGGCTCGGTTAGTCGCAATTAAAGTTTGCAGATACATTTGTACGGGGCTCCTACTTCATACATTTCTTTAAATTAGAGGCTAGTGTCCTGTCTAGGAAAAAAGCTGTTCATTTTAGGCGGCGTCTTGGGCTCCCGGCCGGCGTTGCCTCTTCACGCCATAATCCTGTTATGGCTAGTCGCGGCGCCTTGGCCGAACTCCCAAACCACTCACCAAAAGAGAACGAATTTCCTAGGCAGAATACTGGGAGAAATGGTTGCCTTGTTTTTAATATTTCGCACGAAGCAGAACAATAGGAATGGTCCTATATGTGTTGCGTCAGACCGAAGAATGAGCATCCGGTGGGGATGTCAAGGGCCTGTATCTGGGGCGTGCGTGACTCTAGGCTCTGTCTGAAAAAAGCCGTCGCATACACCGCATGACACAAGCCAGCGAGACCATTGCGGCATAACTTTTTGCGAGCTTGTCGAAGCGCGTGACGATTCGGCGGTTCTCTTTTAGCCAGCCGAACATGCGTTCGATGATGTTGCGCTGTTGATATTTGGGGCGATCAAACAGTCTCGGCAAGCCGGGTTTGGGCTTGCGCTTCATTGAGCGTAGTGGAATGACCGGCTGCATCCGATATCGATATACGAGAGTTCATAACGCTTTGCCATCACAGAATTCCTTTCCGTAGATGGCCGGCGACTGTACAGAACCCAGGCTGTTCCGAGGCCACATTTCAGTTTCTTGGGATTTCAGACAGAGCCTAGGCTCTGTACGAAATCCCGAGAAACCTAATCGTCGCTCCTCCAGCGCTGAAATTTTTGTAGAGTCACGCGCCATTAACGGAAAGGAATTCTGTGATGGCAAGGCGCTACGAACTCACGGACGAGGCCTGGGATGTGGTCTCCGATCTCTTCATCGAAACCCGTGGCCGAGGCCGGCCTCGACTAAGCGACCGCCTGATGCTCGATGGCGTGCTGTGGGTGCTCTGCTCGGGTGCTGCATGGCGAGATATGCCTGAGCGCTTCGGCCCATGGTCAACGGTGTATCAACGGTTTCGGGGCTGGCGAAACCAAGGGACTTTCGAGCAGATGCTCAAACGTCTTCACCTGAGATTGAATGAGCAAGGCTTGATCGATCTGCAAACCTGGATGATCGACTCAACCGCAGTACGCGCAACCCGAGCCTCATCTGGCGCCGGGAAAAAAGGGGGCCTGACGAGCCTGCCGATCATGCTCTAGGTCGCAGTCGCGGCGGCCTGACTACCAAAATCCACATGCTTTGCGACGCCAACGGAACACCGCTGCGCTTTCTCCTTTCTGGCGGTCAGCCAGTGACATCAGCTACGCACAACCACTGTTGGACGAGGTCAGCATTCCATAGACCCAACGTGGCCGCCCGCGCAAGCGCTGCAAATGGCTGCTCGCCGACAAGGGTTACGACGCCGAAGCACTACGCCGCTACTGCTATCAATATCGAATGCAGCCCGTCATCCCGTTGCGCTCGATGAAGCGCAAGCCCAAGCCTGGCTTACCAAGACTGTTTGACCGGCCCAAATACCGACAGCGCAACATCATTGAGCGCATGTTTGGCTGGCTGAAAGAGAACCGCCGGATAGTGACCCGCTTCGACAAGCTCGCGAAAAGTTATGCCGCGATGGTCTCACTGGCTTGCTCCATGCGGTGTTTGCGACATCTCTTTTCGTACAGAGCCTAGGCATTTTTTGACTGCCCTAACTGTGGTGCTAGCGCTAACCACGTGCCTTGGCCTGGTGGATCGAAGAGTTAGATGTCCGCTTGCCCCGTTGGGTACCAGCCCATGCGGGTGAACATTGACTGTCAAGGCGGGTGACAGGTTCCAGCTGGCCCGTGCTCGCCTCTAGCCTGCAAATTTTGGGCGTCTGTCACGAGCTCTGGGGGAGCGTCCGGATAAAATCGTAGCGCTGCGATTAATAATCCAGTAGGCTTTCTGAAAAATCGTAGCGCTACGATTCTGCTTCGTAGCGCTGGTTGATCAACCCTCAGGAGGTCACCATGTCCACTGCTGTCACGCCCCCCGCCTTCACTCTTCTGCTGAAACGCCAATCTGCACTGCTCGGTACCTGGCTCATGTCCGCATCGGCCAGTACGGCAGAAGCACTGGGATACGCAGGCTTCGACTGGCTGCTGGTGGACATGGAGCACGTACCGATCGAGTTCCGCGATCTCTGGCACATTTTGCAGGCCATTCAGTGCACCGGTGCGCAGCCGATCGTGCGGGTGGCCGCCAATGACCCCGTGCTGCTCAAGCGCGCACTGGACCTGGGCTCGACCAATGTGATGGTGCCGTTTGTGGAGAATGCCGAGCAGGCCAGGGCAGCGGTCAGCGCGATCAAGTATCCACCCATGGGCACCCGCGGCTTCGCTGCCGTGCACCGCGCCAGCCGCTACGGCACCTGGAAGGGCTACGGTCAGCAGGCCAATGACTCGGTGTGCTGCATCCTGCAGATCGAGACCGCCACCGCGTTGGCCAACCTCGAGGAAATCGCGGCCGTGCCGGGTGTCGATGCGCTGTTCCTCGGCCCGGGCGACCTGTCGAGTGTCTGTGGCCATATCGGCAACCCGGCGCACCCTCATATCCAGGCCATGATCAGCGACGCGATCGTGCGCTGCAAAGCCATCGGCATGCCCATCGGCATCGTTGGCGGCACGCCGGAGCTGGTCGGCAGCTACCTGGAGCAGGGCTACGCCTTCGCCGCTGTGGCCTCGGACATGGCGATGATGATGAGCAAGGCCAATGAACTGCTGGTGGCCCTGAAAGGCCGCCAGGCGCCCGAAGCGGTAGCCACGGCCTACTGACTGCTACCGTTGCGCCCCGCGCAGGCTACCTCCGTGTTGCAGTAGCCGATTGAGCATCCCTACAAGAACAACAAACCGGCGCCATCGCGCACCGGAAGGACTCTCGATGAATCAGGCACCCATTTCCGGCCAGGTCGCTGCCAGCGCCGCGGCAACGGTGACGCCTTCACGGACGCGCTACTGGATCATCCTTATCCTGTTCCTCGTCTCGACGCTGAACTATGGCGACCGAGGTATCCTGTCTATTACGGGCTCCGCTATCCAGGGCGAGTTCGCACTCAGCCCGGTTCAAATGGGCTGGATGTTCTCGGCATTCGCCTGGGCCTACGTGCTGGGCCAGTTGCCAGGTGGCTGGTTGCTGGACCGCTACGGCTCCAAGCGTACCTATGCGGTCAGCATTTTCTGCTGGTCGCTGCTGACCCTGGTCCAGGCGTTCAACGGCGGCTCCAACGTCAGCCTTGTGGTCACGGCATTTTTCGCCTTGCGCTTTCTAGTCGGTCTGGCTGAGGCGCCGGCAGCCCCGGGCAACAGCCGGATGGTTGCCTCATGGTTCCCGGCAAGTGAGCGGGGCACGGCGTCCTCGATCTTCAACTCCGGGCAGTACTTCGCGATCGTGCTGTTCGCGCCCGTCAGTGGCTGGCTGATCCATGCCTACGGTTGGCGCTCGGTTTACGTGATGATGGGCGTGTTGGGTTTCATCATGGCTTGGGTCTGGGTACGCAAGGTGCATTCACCGCTGGAGCACCAGCGCATCAATCAGGCCGAGCTGGACTACTTGCGTGAAGGCGGTGCGGTAGTCGACATGGATGCCCATCTCGGCAAGCTGCGAAAAACCGACAACCCATTGACACTGCCGGTGATTCTCAAGGGTTTGCTGAGCAGTCGGATGATGGTGGGGATCTATATCGGCCACTACTGCTTTTCCACGATTACCTATTTTTTCACCACCTGGTTCCCGATCTACCTGGTGCAAGAGCGCGGCATGTCGATTCTACAGGCCGGCTTCCTGGCCTCGATCCCGGCAATCTGTGGTTTTGTCGGCAACCTGCTGGGCGGGCTCTGCTCCGACGGCATCATGCGCAAGACCGGCTCGCTGAGCCTGGCGCGCAAAGTGCCGATCATTGTCGGGTTGCTGGCCTCCACCAGCATGATCATCTGCAACTACGTGTCCTCGCCGTGGATGGTTATCGCGATCATGGCGTTCGCCTTCTTCGGCAAGGGCTTCGCATCACTGGGCTGGGCGGTCATGGCCGACGCTGCGCCACGAAAGGCGGGTGGGGTGACGGCTGGGTTGTTCAACACTTTCGGCAACATCGGTGGCATCACCACTCCCATCATCATTGGCTTCATCGTGCAGGCCACCGGTTCCTTCAATATGGCCCTGGTGTTCGTCGCCGCCAATGCGCTGCTAGCGATGTTCAGTTACCTGGTTGTAGTCGGCCCGCTGCTCCGCCTTGAGCTGAATCCGGCAATACCTGGCAAGAGAGAGATTCGTGATGTCTGATACCAAACCGCTGGTGCTGAGCGTCGGGCCTTTGCTGCCTGCCTTGCGGTCACAGCTTGAACAACACTATCAGCTGCTGGAGCTATGGCGCTGTGAATCGCCCGCGACGCTCCGGTCCGAACAGGGCGCGGACGTTCAGGCGTTGGTGACCACGGGTGTGCATGGGGCCAGTGCCCATCTGATCGAGCAGTTACCGGCCTTGCGTGCCATTGTCTGTTTTGGTGTGGGAACCGACGCCGTCGACCTGAAAGCAGCCCGCGCCCGGGGCATCCAGGTCAGCAACACGCCTGATGTGCTCAACGATTGCGTGGCCGACGCCGCCATGGCCCTGTTGCTGGCCGTCGCCCGGCAAGTGGTGGTGGCTGACCGCTTCGTCAGGGCCGGGCGTTGGGAGGCAGAACGCTTTGGTCTGACCACCGCGCTGGACGGCAAGACCTGCGGCATCGTTGGCATGGGGCCGATCGGCCAGGCGATTGCCAGGCGCGCCAGTGCCTTCGGCATGCAGGTGAACTACTCGAGCCGTACGCCAAAGCCTCAGCTGGCGTACACCTACCATGACTCGTTGCTGACGTTGGCCGAGTGCAGTGATTTTCTGGTGTTGGCTGTGCCTGGTGGTAGCGCCACCGACGGGCTGGTCAGTCGGCAGGTGCTTGAGGCACTGGGCCCCACAGGGATGCTGGTCAACGTGGCGCGTGGCTCGGTGGTGGATCAGTACGCGCTGATCGATGCGCTGAGCAACGGCCGGATTGCCGGGGCGGCATTGGACGTGTTCGCGGATGAACCGCACGTGCCAGCCGCCTTGCGTGAACTGGATACGGTCGTGTTGTCGCCAAATGTGGCCAGTGGCACCAAAGAAACGCGTCAGGCCATGGCCGACCGGGTGCTAGCCAACCTGGCTGCGCTGTTTGCCACCGGCGTGGTGTTACACGCGGTGCGCGAGGGCGCGCAGTGATGGAGTGGTGGCAGCACATTGGGTTCATGTCGTGTGTCGTCGTCGCCACTTTCGCCCAGAACGCCACCGGCTTTGCTTTCGGCCTGTTGCTATTGGGGCTGACCGGCATGCTGGACTTGGCGCCCATGGAAACCGTGGCGAACGTGAGCTCGATCCTGACGCTGGCCAACGCGGTAGTCATGGTGCGCAAGTGGCCGGGGCTGCCGCGCCGGCTCGTCCTGCTCGTGTTGGCCTGCAGCCTGGCTGGTGTCGTCGCTGGCGTGCGCTTGCTGGCAGTGCTAGGCGCCCATGAGCGGGACCTGCTGGAGATCATCCTCGGCATCACCATCATCGTCTGCAGCTTCATGCTGATCCTGCAGTCCCGAGGGCGACAGCAGATGTCGGGGCGGTTCGGTTTCGCCTTTTTCGCCAGTATTTCCGGCGTGATGGGCGGGTTGTTTTCAAGTGCCGGGCCGCCGTTGGTCTACCAGCTCTATCGCCAGCCACTGGCCGTGCAGGTCATCCGCGACACGCTGATCGTAGTGTTCGCAGTCAATGCTTTGATGCGCTTGAGCGTAGTAGTAGCTACGCACCGATTCGAGCTGCAGGCGGGCTACCTCTCGTTGGAGGCATTGCCGATCGTGTTCCTGCTGACCTGGTGGATGCGGCGTCACCCGCTGGCGATTTCACCGCAGGTGCTGCGTCTGGCAGTGTTCGGTCTGCTGTTGCTGGCGGGGGCGAGCCTTATCGGCAAGGTGCTCTTGGCTGCCTAGCCTGGCCGGCGGTGCTGCGTGAGCCTATCACTGGCGCACGCTGCTCTGGCGTACGACCAACTCGAAACCCAGGTCGACGACCTGAGGTTTATCGGGGAGGGTACCTGCCTCGATCCAAGCCAACAGCTGACTGGCCACGGTTCGTCCGATCTCGGCAGGATAAGGACGTACGGTGGTCAGACGCGGTGCACTGAGCTTGCTCAGTGGCAGGTCGCCAAAGCCTGCAATCGCCAACTGCTGCGGTACGGCAATGCCGCGGCGCTGCGCTTCGAACAAGGCTGCGATGGCCAGTATATCGTTCGAACAGCAGAGGCCTTGTGGCCCATCACCGTGACGGGCAATTTCATCGAATACCTCGCTCAGTTCGACCTGTGAGGTGTTTTGCTCCAGCGCGATCACCTGCGCGGTCAGCCCCTTGCCATTCAACCAGGAACTGAACCCTTCGGCGCGCTGGCGGGCGCGGTGGTCGAGGTGCATGCGGGTGCCGACATAGACGAAGCGTTCCAGATCCTGCGCGTACAGGTGCTCGGCCAGGGCTGCGCCGACGGCTTGGTGGTCGAAACCGACCTGAAGGTGGAACGGGTCGTTGCCCAACTCCCACATCTGAGCCACGGGAATGCCCGTGGCTTCGAGCAGTGGACGGGCGGCGGCGTGGTCGCTGCCAGTGACGACCAGGGCTGCCGGTGACCATGACAGGTGGGCGCGCAGCAACTCCAGCTCTCGTTTCGGGTCGTAGTCGCTGTTACTGATCAACAACTGGTAGCCACGGCTTTCAAAGACTTCCTGCATAGCTTGCAGGGTTTCCGAGAAGAAGGCGTTGATCATCGACGGCACGATCACTGCGACTGCACGACTGTGGTTGCCTGCCAAGGCGCCGGCGAGGCGATTGATGGTATAGCCAGTGTCGGCGATGGCTTTGCGGATGCGTTCAGCGCGCTTGCTTGAGACCGCATCCGGGTCGCGTAGAAATAGCGATACCGTGCTTGGGGAGACCTTGGCCTGTTCAGCAACCATACCCATGGTTACCCGGTTGATCCGGGGGCGGCGTACTGCACCGTTGCTGACTTCGCTGTCTGATCTATCGCTCATCGCCACCTCGTTCTTCGAAGGCAAAAGGATGCGAGCCTGACGATGGCAAGTCAATCGCAAAAGCGCTTGGCTGGCGGCATGGATGTTCGCTTTCGAAAATCAAACGTGTCTTTTCGAATAAAATCGTAGCGCTGCGATTTAGCCTGAGATAAGCTCGCCTGGTAATTTTGCAGCGCTGCGATTTTGTTGTCGCATCGCATCCCAACCCGCGTTGGAGAACAAATATAAAAATGAGCACATCCCTTTTCACCTTCCTGAGCATGCTGTTCTTCACTGCACTGGTCGCAGTGATTTCCTACCGATTCACGCGCCAGGCCAAGGACGTTGGCGCCCATGGTTACTTCATGGCGAGCGGCGGCCTCAATGGCTGGTTCATTGCCGGATCGATGATGCTGACCAACCTGTCCATCGATCAGTTGGTCGGCCTCAACGGTGATTCATACGCCCACAACCTCAGCTCCATGGCCTGGGAGGCCACTGCGGCCGTTTCGACTATCGCTCTGGCCTTGTTTTTCCTGCCTCGTTACTTGCGCGGCGGCTTCTCGACCCTGCCGGAGTTCATCGAGAAACGCTATGACCGTGCTACGCGCCGAATAGTGAGTGCGCTGATGGTTGCCACCTACACCCTGGTGCTCAACCCGGCTTCGCTGTATCTGGGGGCTATCACCTTCAATCAGATTTTCGACCTGCAGGGCATTCTCGGCTGGTCCTACCCGGCCACGATCAGTCTGCTGATCGTGGCGACCGGAGTGATTGGCGCTGCCTATGCGGTACTGGGCGGGCTTCGGGCCGTGGCGGTATCGGACACCATCAACGGCATAGGCTTGTTGGTGGTGGTGGTCCTCATCCCGATCATCGGTCTGTGGACGCTGGGGCAGGGTGATGTACTGTCCGGTGCCCAAACCCTGCTGCACGACAACCCGCAGAAACTCAATGCCATTGGCGGCAGCGAAGACAAGGTGCCGTTTGGTGCGGTGTTCACCGGCATGATCTTCGCCAACCTGTTCTACTGGTGCACCAACCAGGCCATCGTGCAGAAAAGCATGGCTGCCAAGAACCTGGCCGAGGGCCAGAAGGGCGTGTTGCTGTCGGGTTGCCTGAAACTGCTGGTGCCGCTTGCCATGCTGATGCCTGGTGTGATCGCCTGGCACCTGTTCCGCGACCAGCCGCTGGCCAATTCCGACTTGGCCTATCCGGCGTTGGTTGCCGCGCTGATGCCATGGTGGATGAAGGGCTTCTTCGTGGCGGTGATCTTCGGCACGGTGATGAGCCACTTCAATGCGATCATCAATGGTACTGCCACGCTGCTGACCTATGACTTCTACAAGTCGATCCGGCCAATGGCTTCGGACGAGGCGCTGGTGCGCTTCGGCAAGCGAGTCAGCGTGATCGCCGCACTGGTGTCGCTGGTGGTCGCACCGATGCTGATGTACACCCCGGAAGGTATCTATGCGGTCCTGCGTCGCTTCACCGGCTTCTTCAACATGCCGATCATCGCCATCATGCTGTTCGGCTTCTTCAGTGCTCGAGGCGGCGCGACGCCCGCCAAGCTGGTGCTTGGCCTGCACGCGGTGTGCTATGCAGTGCTGGTGCTGGGACTGAAGATCGACACCCGCCTGGGAATCAGCTTCATCCACGTCATGGGCATCATGTTTGCTGTGGAAATGGTCTTGCTGGTGTTGCTACGCAAGCACTTCGACCGCGCCACTCCCTACGTATCGCCCACTCCGGCGCGCACCGTCGACCTGACCCCGTGGCGACACGCGGGCAGCTTCAGCGTGATGCTGTTCGCCGCGCTGGTATCCATCTATCTGACCTTCTCACCACTGGGGGTCGCCCGTGTCGGCGGACCTTCCGGGCTCTATCTGCCGCTGCTGGCATTGACCTGGTTGCTGGCCTTTGCTGGCGCCGCGCTGTGCCGCCGTCGTTTTCGACACCTGACCAATACCCATGCCCTGCCTGACTACGAGACCAACCCACAATGAATAGCGTATCTATCCCCCAGAACGTGAGCCTGCACCAGGCAGGCGAGCAGATCCGTCTGGAAGTGGACGGGCGCCTGTTGTGGTGCCACAGCCCGCTGCAGCCTGCTGTGTTCGCCGGTTACGGTGAAGCTGGCATTGAAATGCAGCGCGGTAACTTCCGTATTCGCGATTATGTTCAGGAAAGGGTCGCCTTGCGCCACGCCCGCCTTGATACTTCAGCCGGTGTCATCGAGTTGCGCGCCTGGTCCGAGGGCCCGCTGCTGCTTTCCCTGCGCCTGGACTGCCAGGGCGAGCGTGTGCGCCTGCTCATGCAGGCGCCGCAGGCAGGTTGCAATCGACTGTGGCTGCGTCTGCCTGCCGAAGTGAATGAGCAGGTCTGGGGTTGCGGCGAGCAGATGTCTTACTTGAACTTGCGCGGACGCAACTTCCCGCTGTGGACTTCTGAGCCGGGCGTAGGCCGAGACAAGTCGACTTGGCTGACCTTGCAGGCGGACAACGAAGCCAACGCCGGGGGTGATTACTATCACACCAACTACCCGCAACCGACGTTCATCTCCTCGCGGCGCTACAGCGCGCATCTGGTGACCAGCGCGTACGCCGATTTTGACTTCCGCCATGACGACTTCCACGAACTGCAAGTGTGGGCGGTGCCCGAAGCGCTGGAGTTTTTCGTCGGCAACAGCTACATCGACCTCGTCGGTGCCCTCAGCCGTTATTTCGGTCGCCAGCCGCGCCTGCCGCAATGGGTGCTTGACGGTGCGATCCTCGGTTTGAAGAACGGCCGCGAGCACGCCGAACAGCACCTGCAGACCGCACTCGAGCATGGCGCCAAGGTCAGTGCATTGTGGTGCGAGGATTGGGAAGGGCTGCGTATCACCTCTTTCGGCAAGCGTTTGTTCTGGGACTGGCAATGGAATGCCGAGCGCTACCCCGACCATCAGGCGTGGGTCTGTAGTCTGCACGAGCGCGGCCTGCGCTTCCTCGGTTATGTGAACCCTTATCTGTGCAATGACGGCCCGCTGTTCGCTGAAGCCGAAGCGGCGGGCTACCTGGCGACCAACGCCGAGGACGGCACCTATCTGGTCGACTTCGGCGAGTTCCTTTGTGGCGTGGTCGACTTCACCTTGCCGGCGGCGGCGCAATGGTTCGAAACCCGGATCATCGGCCAGGAGATGCTCGAAAAGGGCCTCTCGGGCTGGATGGCGGACTTTGGCGAGTATCTGCCGATCGACGTCAAGCTGGCCGGCGATGCCGACCCCATGCTCGAGCACAACGCCTGGCCAGTACGCTGGGCCGAGGTCAATGCCCGCGCTATCGGCAACGCCGGGCGCACTGGCGATGCACTGTTCTTCATGCGCGCTGGCTACAGCGGCGTGCAGGCGCACTGCCCGTTGCTGTGGGCGGGTGACCAGTCGGTTGACTTCAGCCGCCACGATGGCCTGCAAACGGTGATTTGCGGCGCGTTGTCGTCCGGCCTGCTGGGTAATGCCTATCACCACAGTGATATCGGCGGCTACACCAGCCTCTATGGCAACTGCCGTACCGCCGAACTGTTCCAGCGCTGGGCGGAAATGGCTGCGTTCACCCCGGTGATGCGCACTCACGAAGGCAACCGCCCGGACCAGAACCTGCAGTTTTGGCAAGACCCTGCCACTCTGGTGCATTTCGCCCGCATGACCCGGGTATTCGCAGGCATGAAACCCTACGTCGAAAGCTTGATGGATGAGGCTCAGGCCAGCGGCCTGCCGTTGCAACGGCCGTTGTTTCTGCATCACGAACAGGACGCTGGCTGCTACGCCGTTCAGGACCAATACCTGTATGGCCGTGACCTGCTGGTGGCGCCCGTGCATGCCGAAGGCAAGACGCACTGGAGCGTCTACCTGCCGGCTGGCGAGACCTGGCAGCACTGGTGGAGCGGCGATTGTTTCGAGGGCGGGCAGCGTGTCGAGGTCCCGGCACCGCTGGGGCAACCACCGGTGTTCAGCCGAGTGGGCAGCCGCTGGCAATCCCTCTTCCAGAGCCTGACTGTGCTCTGATCCCGCTCCGCTACCTGTAATTGACCTGTGAGCGCCTGCCAAGGCAGGCGCGCCGGCCCACTGCGGCCATAAAAGAGCGCTGCTGACATGAACAACAAAAATCAACGTGTCCTTGGCTTCATTCTGCTGGCCAGCGTCTATGCGCTGCCCAGCCATGCCGAACCCATTGTCTGGAAGGCCGGCAATCTCAGCATCAACCCATATGGCATTCTCGACCTGAACGTGCAGACGGGCTCGTTCAGTAAGACCGCCCCGGACCATACCATGGTCTCGGACGGCAACCTGCAGGCCTCGCGCTTCGGGGTAAAGCTCGACTATGCCCTGGGCGACAGCGGTTATGCCCTACAGGCGTTCGGCGAGCGCGGGCTGGTATTGCGGCGCATCTGGAAGGGCGGGCAAGTCTCGACCAACCGCGGCTATGGCGTCGGCGTCAGTGGCCCGTTCGGCTCGGTGGCCATGGGCAGCCTATACATGCCGATCTACTGGGTGTTCCTGGATTCGGACGTCGCCCTATATGGGTTGTCGAACATGGCGGCGATCATGAGTCTGGAGCACACTGCGGTATTGGGTAAAAGCGGCACGGGCGGGTTCTACGACACCACGGTGCGTTACCGCTCGCCTGAAGTGAACGGCTTTTCCACCGAGCTGGGCTATTCCTACGGCAACTCCAGCATCGAGAACGGCCCCAACCAGAACCGCACCAGTGGCTTCAATGTGCGCTATCGCAACGGGTTCACCAAGTTGGGTTATGGCTACAACCGCCATGACTCGGCCCCTACCGAAACCAGCAGCGAGCTATACACCCAGACGACCCACGTGGTGTCGGGCAATTACCAGTGGGGTGGCGTGATCTGGGGGGCCAACTATGTGTACTCCAAGCGCGATACCGAGGCCCGCTGGTTCGCCTCGGCGAAGATGGTCAATGCGCGGATCGTCCTCGACGATCACAATGATCTGACCTTCGGCGTTTCCCAGCGAATCGAGGCCGAGGGCGCCCGGGCCTGGGCGGCCCATGCCGGCTACATCTATTCGTTCAACCCCAACACCCAGCTGTATACCTATGTTTCCCATATCAACAACAACAGCCATTCCACCCAGGGTTTCTCGCTGCTCAGTGAGGATTACCCCAGTGTGGCGGCCGGTTACGACCCTTGGGCGGGTACCTTGGGTATTCGCTGGAGCTTCTGAGTCTTGATAGCGACGAATCACATATTGCACCCGGAGCTCACACTCACCTGTGGCGCCCTGAGCGCCGGGGTGCTGCCCAGCCTGGGCGGCGCGCTGGGTTACCTGCGTCTTGGCAGCTTCGAGCTGCTGCGGCCCTGGGACGGCACCGACAGCGTTCGGCGTACGGCGTGCTACCCGCTGGTCCCGTACTCCAACCGTATCGCCCACGGGCGCTTTTGCGCCAATGGCGAGCCGCAGCAGCTGCGCCGCAATTTCGGCGATCACCCGCATCCGCTACATGGTCTTGGCTGGCAGCGAGCGTGGCAGGTCGATGCCCACTCGCCGCACAGCTGCCAGTTGAGCTTGCGCCACCAGGCCCGGGGCGCCGATGCCGAAGACTGGCCGTGGGACTTCGTCGCGTGGCAGTGCATCACCCTGAGTGGTGACGGCCTGCGCCTGCGACTGGGGCTCACCAACCTGAGTGAGCAGTCGATGCCGGTGGGTCTTGGCTGGCACCCGTACTTCGAGCGCCAGGGTGAATTGCAGCTGGGCTTCAGTGCCGCGCACGTCTGGCATGCCGGCGCGGATGGCCTGCCGGTCGAGCGTACGGCACTGCCGGAACCTTGGGACTTCGGCCTGCCCCAGGCAATAGGCGCCGTGGGCCTGGACAACTGCTTCGAGGGCTGGGATGCCCGTGCCAGTCTGTATTGGCCAGAGGCACAGGTCGGCCTGCGCCTGGAAGCCGGCCCAGGGTTGGAGCACCTGGTGGTGTTCACGCCGCCAGCACCAGCGGACTTTATCGCGGTCGAGCCGGTCAGCCACCTCAACAACGCCATCAATTTCCCCACGCCTACGGCGCACGGCCTGGTCTGGCTGGCACCGGGGGCGTCGATCGAACGTGAGTTGCGCTTGCTGCCGAGCGGCGCCAACCTGGAGAACCCTGCATGAGTGAAACCCTGACCTGTGTGGTCCGCCAGCCGTCGGAACTGGGCGAGTGCCCGGTCTGGTCGGTCCGTGAGCAAGCCCTGTACTGGGCCGATATCCTGGCCGGGCAACTGCATCGCCTTGACCCCCGCGATGGCTGCGTGAGCACCTTGCAGTTGCCTGAGGAGCTGGGCTGTTTCGGCCTGCGCGAGCAGGGTGGCTTCATTGTCGCGCTGCGCACCGGCATCTACCTGCTCGATGCCCAGGGGCAGCTGGGCGAGCGCCTGGCCGACAACCCCAGCGGCGCAGAGCACAGCCGCTTCAACGATGGCCGCGTCGACCCTTGGGGGCGCTTCTGGGCTGGCACCCTGTGGCAACCGCGTGACCGCAATGGTGGGCAATTGGTGCGAGTCGATGCGCAGCACCGTGCCCAGGTTGTGGCCGGCGATGTGATGGTGTCCAACGGCCTCGCCTTCAGCCCGGACCGCGCGTGGGTCTACCACAGCGACACCCCCAACCATGTGCTGTACCGCTATCCGCTGGATGCCGATGGCCAGCCCGGCCCCCGGCAGTTGCTGCGCGAGTTCCCGCGTGGCAGTGGCGGGCGCCCGGATGGCGCGGCGTTCGACAGTGCGGGCTGCTATTGGAGCGCGCAGTTCGACGGCGGCCGGGTGCTGCGCCTGAGCCCTGATGGCCAGGTGCTGGCAGAAATCCAGGTGCCGACGCGTTGGCCGACCATGGTCGCCTTCGGTGGCCACGACCTGCGTACCCTTTACATCACCAGTTCGCGCGAGAACCGCAGCGCCGAAGACCTGGCGGCCTGGCCGCTGTCCGGCTGCGTGTTCGCCACCCGTGTCGACGTGCCCGGCTGCCCCGAGCCGCTGTTCGCCGGTTGAATCCATTCCACTTGCTCACGAGTACCTATCACCATGAACCGTCATACCGATACGCAGTACCCCAGCCTGGCCGGCAAAGTGATCTTTATCAGCGGTGGCGCCTCGGGCATCGGTCGCGCCTTCGTCGAAGCGTTCGTCGCACAGGGCAGCCGCGTCGCCTTCCTTGACCTGGATGCCGACGCCGGGCAGGCGCTGGCCCAGACGCTGGGCGCCAACGTGCTGTTCTTGCGCTGCGATGTGCGCGATATCGAGCGCTTGCAGGGGTGTGTGGCCGAAGTGGAACACACCTGGGGTGGCATCGATGTACTGATCAACAACGCAGCCCGCGATGACCGCCATGCCTTGGCCGATGTCAGCGTCGAGTATTGGGACGAACGCATGCAGACCAACCTGCGTCACGCCTTCTTCGCTGCACAGGCCGTCACGCCTGGCATGGCAAAGCGGGGCAGCGGGGCGATCATCAACATGGGCTCGATCTCGTGGATGCGCGGACGCCCTGGGATGATCTGCTACACCACCGCCAAGGCGGCGTTGAACGGAATGACCCGCACCTTGGCACGCGAACTGGGCGGGCAAGGCATCCGGGTCAATAGCCTGGTGCCAGGCGCTATTCGTACCGAACGCCAGGATGCCATGTGGGCCGCCGACCCTGCCGGTCTGGAGGCAGCCAGCCAGTCGTTCATCGACCAGCAGATGCTCAAGTTTCGTCTGGATGCCAGCGACTGCGCGCGCCTGGCGCTGTTCCTGGCCAGCGATGATAGCCGCGGCTGCACGGGTCAGAACTTTGTCGTCGATGCGGGACTGTCGATTCAATAACCCCACAACTCCTGACAGGGGTGATTCGGGCAAAAATCGTAGCGCTACGAAATTGATCCGGGTATGCTCTCGAAAAGTAATTTCGCAGCGCTACGATTATGCGTGGCGCCCTTGCTCAAAGGCTTAGGTTATGTCCGAAAAATACAAGAAAATCGAAGAACTCCGCAGTCAGCGGTGGTTCGCTCCAGACACCATCCGTGCCTTCGCCCATCGCCAGCGCCTGCAACAGATCGGACTGCGCCGCGAGGAGTTCATGGGCAAGCCGGTGATTGCGATCCTCAATACCTGGAGCGAGATGTCGCCCTGTCATTCGCACCTGCGTGAGCGTGCCGAGGCTGTCAAACGCGGGGTCTGGGCGGCCGGCGGCTTCCCAGTGGAGTTGCCGGTACAGTCGGTGGGCGAGGTAATGGTCAAGCCGACTACGATGCTCTACCGCAACCTGCTGGCAATGGAGGCCGAGGAACTGCTGCGCTCGTTGCCGATCGACGGCGCCGTGCTGCTAGGCGGCTGCGACAAGTCTACGCCTGGCCTACTGATGGGCGCGCTCAGCATGGACCTGCCGGTGATCTACTGCCCGGCGGGCCCGATGTCCAACGGTCAGTGGCGTGGCGTCAAGACCGGCGCCGGCACGCATACCAAGAAGTACTGGGACGAGCGCCGTCTGGGGCTGATCGACACTGTTGCGTGGGAAGAACTCGAAGGCGCCATGACCCGTTCGATCGGCACCTGCAATACCGTAGGCACGGCGTCGACCATGACCAGCATCGCCGACGCAATGGGCTTTACCTTACCCGGTGCATCGAGCATTCCTGCCGCGGATGGGGCGCACCCGCGGATGGCCTCGCAGTGCGGTTCGACAATCGTCGATCTGGTTTGGCGCGACCGCCGCCCCTCGACTTGGCTGACTGAAAAGCACGTAGCCAATGGCGTGGCGGTGTACATGGCAATGGGCGGCTCGACCAACGCCGCGATCCACCTGATTGCCATCGCCAGACGCGCCGGAATAGACCTGACCCTCGATCAGTTGGCCGCCGCAGCCGCGAAGATA
This sequence comes from Pseudomonas sp. RW10S2, assembly GCF_014268985.1. NCBI lineage: Bacteria > Pseudomonadati > Pseudomonadota > Gammaproteobacteria > Pseudomonadales > Pseudomonadaceae > Pseudomonas > Pseudomonas sp. RW10S2. The sequence goes on from NZ_JABWRO010000099.1 coordinate 16,931, forward strand.
CCGGTGTTGCTCAACCTGTTCCCTTCCGGCACGGCACTCATGGAGGACTATCATTTTGCCGGCGGCCTGCGTGCGCTGATGCGCAAGATCGCATCGTATTTGCATCTGGAGTGCGAGGGGGCCACCGGGCAGAGCTGGGACAGCCTGTTGGCCGATGCCCCGTGCTACGACGACGATATCATTCGCCCCCTCGATAACCCGGTGGTCAGCCTCGAACAAGGCGCCACTTTGGCGCTGTTGCGTGGCAACCTCTGCCCCGATGGCGCGGTGATGAAATCCTCCGCAGCCGACCCGCGCCTGCGCCGTCACAGCGGCCCGGCACTGGTCTTCGATGACCACGAAACCCTCAGCCGGATGATCGACGACCCCGCCCTGGATGTCACTGCGGACACCGTGCTGATCTTGCGCAATGCCGGCCCCGTGGGCGCGCCGGGCATGCCCGAGTGGGGCAACCTGCCGATACCCAAACGCTTGCTGGAAGCCGGTGTACGTGACCTGTTGCGCATCTCCGACTCCCGTATGAGTGGTACCCATTACGGCAGCTGCGTCCTACACGTGGCGCCTGAGGCCGCTGTTGGAGGGCCGCTGGCATTAGTCCGCACGGGCGACATCATCGATCTGGACGTCGCCGCCGGCACGTTGAACATGCGTGTCAGCGATGAGGAACTTGCCCAACGCCGCGCCGAGCATAGACCGCAGCACAGAACCTACGGCCGCTCTTTTGCTGCGCTCTACCAGCAGCATGTGACCCAGGCCAACGAAGGGTGTGATTTCGATTTCCTGCAGGCCGGCGAAGTCGTGCCCGAGCCACCCATCCACTGAACCTTGCTCAGGAAACTAACCGATGCCCGACCTCAAAGACCCTTCTCTGCTCAAACAACAGGCATTCATCGACGGCCAATGGGTGGGTGCCGACTCTGGTGAAACCGTTACCGTCACTAACCCCGCTACCGGTGAGGAACTGGCACGCATTCCGCAGATGGGCGCTGTCGAAGCCGAGCGTGCGGTACTGGCTGCTCACCGCGCCTTCAAACCGTGGAAGCGCAAGACTGCCAAGGAGCGCGCGGAGCTGCTGCAGCGCTGGTACGCGCTGATGGTCGAAAACCAGGAAGACCTCGCCCGCCTGCTGACCGCCGAACAAGGCAAACCACTGGCTGAAGCCCGTGGCGAATTGAGCAATGGCATGTCCTTCGTGCAATGGTTTGCCGAGGAAGCCAAGCGTGTTTATGGCGATACCATCCCGCAGCCTTCGGCAGACAAGCGCATCATCGTCACCAAGGAGCCGATTGGCGTAGCTGCGGCTATCACACCATGGAACTTTCCCCACGCGATGATCACCCGCAAGGTTGCCCCGGCCCTGGCCGCCGGCTGCCCGATGGTGTTGCGCCCGGCCAGCCAGACGCCGCTCTCGGCGCTGGCACTGGCAGCCCTGGCCGAACGTGCTGGGATCCCCGCCGGGGTGTTCAGCGTGGTCACCGGTAGCGCTACCCAGATCGGTAGCGTGCTGACAGGCCATCCGCTGGTGCGCAAGTTCAGCTTCACTGGCTCCACGCCAGTGGGCAAGCTGCTGATCGGACAATGCGCCGAGACCGTGAAGAAGGTATCGATGGAACTGGGCGGCAACGCGCCGTTCATCGTCTTCGATGACGCTGACCTCGACCTGGCCGTGGAAGGCGCGATGCTGTCGAAGTTCCGCAATGCCGGGCAGACCTGTGTCTGCGCCAACCGCATCTACGTTCAGGACGGTATCTACGACCGCTTTGCCGAGAGACTCGCCGCCGCTGCCTCGGCCCTACGCCTGGGGAATGGCGCTGAGGCCGGCGTCACCCAGGGCCCGATGATCGACGAGAACGCCGTGCGCAAGGTCGAAGAGCATATCAGCGATGCCCTTGAAAAGGGCGCACGACTGATCGCTGGCGGCCAACGGCATGCCCTGGGTGGTAGTTTCTTCGAGCCGACCGTGCTGACTGAAGTCACCGCGCACATGAAGGTGGCCCATGAGGAAACCTTCGGTCCTTTGGCGCCGCTGTTCCGCTTTTCCAGTGAGGAGGAGGTGGTCGAACTGGCCAACGCGACGGAGTTCGGGCTGGCTAGCTACTTCTACAGCCGCGATATCGGCCGCGTGCTGCGCGTCAGCGAAGACCTTGAATACGGTATGGTCGGCGTCAATACCGCGGCAATCGCCAACGAGATGGCACCATTCGGTGGCGTCAAGCAATCGGGCCTTGGTCGCGAAGGTTCGCGTTACGGCATCGAAGACTATCTTGAGATTAAATACGTGTGCCTAGGTGGCGTCGACCGCTGAAGCCGGCCAGAGGGGCAGATGCTGCCCCTCTGGCTGAGCCCCCACTTCCGAAGCCTCCAATGCAGCCCGCCGTTCTTGCAAGGCGGCTTGACACTCATCAGCCACGGCGCTCCGACAGCTTTCGGCGACACAGAGTGAGAATCTGGATTAAATTGTCGGGTCTGAGAATCAGAAGCCCGCTCCGCTCCCGTTGAGTATCAGCCGTGCGTTTTACCTCAGTGTGTCTCGGAGGTATGCCAAGGGTGCGTTATAGCGATGCTACAAGTTGGCATGGGGCGAGGGGAGGTATCGTTCTACGAGTTATGAGTTCGAATGACTACGCTTCCGCCACTAATTTTCATCAAAGCCCTGATTCTTCAGGGCTTTTTTGTGCCTATGTGTTTTTGGTCCCCCCATCTGGTCCCCCATAATTAGTTTGGCTTTTGCTGGTTTACAGCGGATTGTGATGGACGTGCTGTTTTCATGGCGCCTAAGGGCCATAACATCTGTTGTAGTCCTGGACCTTACTGACGCAGGCGCCGCTGCGAAAGTACGGAAAGAGTCCGGTTATGAGCAGGGAAAAGCGGACAAACGTGAGAGCCGCGCGAGCAGCAGAGCTAAAAAATAGTGTTTGGATAAGCCCGCCATAAAAGGCGAGCTGGTTCTAGGGCGGTTACCGTTGCGACTGCATACTGGGTGTCCTGTCTTCTCGGCCAGTCCAGCGGGATAAGCGCATCGCCCGAAATCTTGTTCCAACGCTTACGAGTGGCAGCGACATACCGTGGATCATCACCGAAATACGCATGCTCAATCAGCAACACCTGCAGTCCCTCTTGCGCAGATGTTGTATTGAACAGGAAGTCCAGGTGTTTACGCATGGCCGAAACTTCCTCGTTTTCTCCGATGTCCGACTCGTCATCGCCACGTTGCGGATAGTAGGGTCGGCTGATCTGGTCGAAAGCGAGGAACCCTGGTACCGGCGCGTTCACCTTGGCCAGGTACTTCTGACGCGCGAACGACAAGGCAATGTGGATGGCCAAGTAGTTCTCATCCGAGCCCGCATCCGGGAGTCTCAAAACCGCACCGGAATTCTGTTCGATGATCGCGATATCAGGTGGTTTTGCGGAAAACTCCAGCTCGGCACCGATACACGGTTGGACAGTGGGCAATTCTGCGAACGCTTCGGAGAGATACTGAGAAATCTTGCGCTCCGCACGCGATAGTAGGATCTGCTTGGCGTCACTGTCGACAAGGGCTTCCAAGCCCTGGATCTGCTCACGCAAGACGTCCAAGTCGGGGCCTGGCAACGGCGTCGTAGGGTTCATTTCCAGGAACTGATGGTACGCACGCGCTTGGCCATGGCCAGTGTGCGTGCTCGGCGCAGGGTAGCGATGATCTCGATGATGTGGTCCAGTTTGATCTCGCTGACGGGAATGTTGCCGATCGTGGGCAGGATGTGATTGTTCAAAGCGCCGCGAAAGCCGCGAGGGATTTGCTCACGAGGTCGTGCGACTTGAAGGCCAGCCACTGTTCGGCGACGTAACTGAATGTGCGTTCCTCATTGAGTAGCTGATCGGCGATTTTCTTGCGTTTGGCCTTCAGCGGGGCGACGTGATGAGCTACGTTCTAGCGCGCGGCTCGGGCCAAGTCGCGGGCGTCTTTCAAGCCAATGTCGGGATAACGGCCGATCGCATACACGTTCTCCTTGCCGTTCAGGCGATACCTCATCCGCCAATATTTTGCGGCAGGCTTGTTCGACTTCTGTGAGGCCTGAACATGCAGGTAAAGACCGGGTACCTCGCCGTCGACGTACTTGCCGGGTTCAGCAATGGCACGCAAGAAGGCATCGCTGAGTTTACGCCGCAATGCAGGCTTGGGGAGGGAAGTCGTCATGTGCGGGTACTTTTTTCGAAATGGAAAAAGTACCCAAAAATATACCCGCAAGCGCATTGGAAATGAGCGGAATAGGACGGACGGCTTTGGACGAATTATCAGCCTAATGCACTGATTCTATTGGTATTTATGGAGCTTGATGGAAGTCAGTCACAAGCTATCGGGATCCCCAAAAAACATCTGTATCCGCGACCGCAACCACCGCTCTGCCGGGTCGTTGTCCTGCGCCCCGCGCCAGGCCATGTGCAGTTCAAAGGTACGCACATCCAATGGCAGGTCTTCGGCGCGCAGGCCGCCGGCGGCGGTGAGGGTTTCTGCTGCATAGTCCGGTACCGTGGCGATGATGTCGGTGCCGGCGAGCAGGGTGCCGAGGCCGTTGAACTGCGGTACCGCCAGCACCACATGACGCTTGCGACCGATTTCCTCGAGGGTTTCGTCGATGAAGCCGGACAGGTCGCCGGCGAACGAGACCAGCGCATGCGGACGGGCGCAGAAATCGTCAAGGGTGATATTGCCCGGTACGCTGTCGGCGCGCAGCAGTTTCGGCTTGCTGCGCCGCAGTACCTTGCGCTTGGCGTTGGCCGGAAGGTCAGCGGTATAGCTCACACCCACCGAAATCTCCCCGGAGGCGAGCAGGGTCGGCATCAGCAAATAGTTGACCCGCCGTACCACCAGGACGATGCCCGGTGCTTCGGCGCGGATGCGCTTGAGCAACTGCGGCAGCAAGGCGAACTCGGCGTCGTCCGACAGACCGATGCGAAATACCGAGGTGCTGGTGGCTGGGTCGAAGTCAGCGGCGCGGCTGACTGCGGTTGAGATCGAATCCAGGGCCGGGGAGAGCAGGGCGAAGATCTCGTGGGCGCGAGCCGAGGGCTCCATGCTTCGCCCGGTACGAACGAACAGTGGGTCGTCGAACAGGTTGCGCAGGCGTGACAGCGCCGCACTGATCGCCGGCTGGCCGAGAAACAGCTTTTCGGCTGCACGGGTTACGCTGCGCTCATGCATGAGCGTCTCGAACACGATCAGCAGGTTGAGGTCTACGCGGCGCAGGTCGTTACGATTCATCGGTGCGTTTCGCCTTGCTCAGGTGGGTCGGGGTGAATATTAAGGCCAAAGGCTGTTACCCTGCACGGGTTTACGGGGGCCAATGCAGCGATTTGCCCGTAGCCCAATCAATGACAGGCATGTCGACTATTAACGGCCACTGATGGTCTAACGTGCAAAGCCCGGATAAAGTCCGTGGTAATACGAGGTTCACAAAGGCGAGGTATGCGATGTCCCGCATGATCCGTTTCCACAAGTTCGGCCCGGCCGACGTGCTCCGTTGCGAGGAGCAGGCCGAACCGTCTCCCGCAGCGGGCGAAGTGCAGGTGCGCGTCGAGGCCATCGGCCTGAGCTGGTATGACGTGCTCTGGCGCCAGAACCTGGCACCATCGCAGGCACGCCTGCCGGCAGGGATCGGCCATGAAATGGCCGGGGTGGTCACGCAGGTCGGGGAGGGTGTCGACGATATCGTCGTGGGCGACCGTGTCGCCAGTTTCCCGGCGACCAGCCCCAATGAGCATCCGGTCTATGGTGATGTGATCGTGCTCCCTCGCACGGCCATTACCCGTTATCCCGACCACCTCACTCCGGTCGAGGCCAGTGTGCATTACACACCGCTGCTGATCGCCTACTTCGCTTACGTCGACCTGGCGCGGGCCAAGGCGGGACAGACGGCACTGGTCACCGATGCCAGCCATTGCGCAGGCCCTGCCTTCGTGCAGTTGGGCAAGGCCTTGGGCTTGAAGGTGTTCGCCGCCACCAAGGAGCCGGAGCAGCGTGAGTACCTGCTGAGCCTGGGGGCTGACAAGGTGATCGTCACCGAGGAGCAGGACCTGCTGATGCAGATCGGCAAATATACCGATGGCCGCGGCGTGGACATGGTTCTGGATGGCATGGGTGGGCCGCAGATGTCGCTCCTCGGCGATGTCCTTGCGCCTCGCGGCAGCCTGGTGCTGTATGGCCTGCAGGGGGGCAACCAGACGCCATTCCCGGCGTGTGCGGCGTTCCAGAAGAACATCCAGTTCTACGTTCACTGTATTGGCAACTTCACCGGCAAGCCGGAGTTGGGTATTGCCCAGGACCAGGTCGCCCTGCAGCGGGCGTTGCGAGACATTAACCAGTTCACCGCCGACAAGCTGCTGACGCCGCAGATCATCAAGGTCTACCCGTTCGAGCAGGTTGTCGAGGCTCATCGCCTGATGGATGAATGCCCCTGTGGCGGG